>DBFXIC010000141.1:0-7690 GCA_048455095.1 Anaeromassilibacillus sp. | reverse complement strand
ACATAATGCAGAAGATCAATCTTCGGGAGCTGTATCCCGATGTGTATAAAACCGATGTCTTTGTGGACGTGGCCGAGGAAGTCCTGGCCGTGATCCGGGGCCAGGAGCAGGACGATGCCGCCTATGAGCGCCGGATGTACCGGCACAAGGCCCACTACTCTCTGAACCGGGAGGATGGCATTGAAAACGATGCCCTCAACCGGCCGCTCACCCCGGAGGAAATCCTGGAGCAGAAGCAGCTGCGGGAGGAAGTGTACGCTGCGCTGATGCAACTGACCGCCATCCAGGCCCGGCGCATCTACGCCCGGTTTTACTTGGGCATGACGGTGGCCGAGATCGCCCGGATTGAGGGCACCGACCGCCGCCGTGTGTGGGACAGCATCCGGCGCGGGCTGAAGAAGTTGGCGCGTCTGCTGGACACAGCCCGATAACCTGACCGCCGAATAGCGGCAAAAAAAGAGCCGGTGGGGGATTTTTATTCCTCCACCGGCTTATTTCTCCTCTGCTTTTTTATCTTGGTCACATTCGTCTGCCTGCGTCATCTCTTTTAGTTCATCAGCCAGCGCACGGGCCGAGTTTAACAGCGCCTTTCTGGCCGCCGGAGGGCACGAAAGGTAGAGCTGCCGCATATCGTTGGCGGATTGTTCATCTTCGGGCAGATCAAGATTCATCAGGGAGTCCAAGGACAAATTCAAAACTTTACCAAAAGCACGCAGAACCTCAAAAGAAGGGTTCTTTTCCCCTCTTTCACAACTTTGAACGTGCTTCAGCGAAACATGGCTCAAATCAGCGAGTTCCTGTTGTGTAAGTTTTTTCACCTTACGGGCTTTTTGAATACGCCGTCCCAGCTCTTTTAACATCTCCATAGGTACTATCGTCTCCTTAATGATATTTTATCGTTCCTATTCTCTGTCGAGAAGAACCTTTTAGGAGGCTCTTTTAGGCACGATAGTACCTATTTTATTTTGTTTACCCGATGCTTGCCCTGTGTACAGCCCCGGCCAGGCGGCAAGGCTAAAAATTTTTTCAAAAAATTTGCGTAACAGGCAGGACAAATCGCCTGTTTTTGTCATGGTTATCAAGAAGGGGATTTTTCCTTCGCTGATCTTTGACAACCGAATACACGGCAGAACAGGTACATAACCCGCGTATGAGCGAGTGCAGGACGGCGCGAAGATGGAGCAGCCAGGAGGTGATGAACAAGCTGTTTCGGAGCGATCAACGGCCCTGTACCCCGGATGGTGGCACATCCGGCGCGATGAGGACGCGGGGGCTTAAAGATACTTCCTCACGGCCCGCCAAAGACTTGGGGGGAACCCTGCGGCGCACGCTATGAACGACGTTGCGGAGTTATGACAGCCGCGCCAGCGGAGACCTGTTCTGTCCCCAGCGTCAGGGATGCGTGGCAAATGTGGCGTGATAACCAAATTGTTTTCGCGGCGATTCCCCATCGGTGCATGAGCGCCGATGGGGGTTGCCTTTCAAAGTTAGATACCATGCGCTGGCAGTTTCGGCTGCCAGCGTATTCATGTAACTTTGAACACGACCACAAAGAAAGGAGTATCCCTATGAGCCAGTTGATGCAAACTTGTTCACCAGCTACAACCGATGAATTGGTTGACATCCGTGAAGTTGCGGTAGATAAGGCACTACCCAAAGAGGAACGGATTGCAGCCTTTCTTCACCAAATCAAAAATCCATATCGTTTCCGCTGCGGCGATTTTGTGGTAAACGCTGCTTTTGCCAACAACGGGGTCACATTGGAGGAATGCCTGCAAGGGATTTTGAGATGATCGACATCCTCGATTTTTTCCAGAGCCCATGTTACGATGGACTTGGAAAAGGATGAAAACTGAAAACCTCAAAAACCTCTCTTTTCTTGCGGGAGCTTCCGGGAGGAAAGGAGTGCTTTTTCATGCCAAAATATCAGGCAACCTCTTACATTCGTCTGTCTTACACAGATGACCGCTCCAGCGAGAGCGACAGCGTTACCAATCAGCGAAAGCTGATTGAGAATTTTATTGAACGGAACCCGGACATTGAAATCATATCCGAAAAAATCGACGATGGTTACAGCGGTATCATTTTTGACCGTCCGGCGTTTAAGGAAATGATGCAGGATATTACCGATGGCAAGATCAACTGCGTCATAGTCAAAGACCTTTCCCGCCTGGGGCGGGAATACATCGAAACCGGGCGCTACCTGCGGCGGGTGTTTCCCGCTTATGGAGTCCGTTTTATTGCGATTACGGACAACATCGACACCGCCCATGAAAACAGCGGGGACGACTTGACCGTATCCGTCAAGAACATTATGAACGAAGCCTACTGCCGGGACATTTCCATCAAAACCCGTACCTCTTTGGATATAAAGCGGCGGAACGGAGATTTTGTTGGGGCTTTCCCTGTTTACGGCTATATGAAGTCAGAGGAAAACAAAAACCTGCTTGTACCAGACCCGTATGCGGCCCGTGTTGTCCAGGACATTTTCCGTATGCGCCTGGATGGGACAAGCGCACTGCGGATCGCCACTACCTTAAATGAGATGGGCGTCCTGTCGCCACTGGCCTATAAGAAAAACAACGGTTTCCCTTATGCCAAACGTGGATACACAGACAAAGAGGACTGTAAATGGTCTGCTACGACGGTTATCCGCATTTTGCAGGACGAAACCTATACTGGCACGCTGGTACAGGGAAAACAGGGTACGCCGCACTATAAAATCAAGCAGATGGAGCAGCGGCCATCCTCTGAATGGATTCGCGTTCCCGACGCTCATGAGGCGCTGATCCCCAAGCAGGATTTCGAGCTTGTTCAGCGTATCCGCAGACTGGATACCCGCACGTCACCAAAGAAAGACACTGTGTATTTGTTCTCCGGCATCTTAATCTGCGGCTGCTGCGGGGCGCGCATGACGCGGAAAACGAACCGGGTCAAGGGCAAGGAATACCACTATTATTACTGCCCCACCGGGAAAAAGCATGGCTGTGCCAATCCTGTGATGCTCAAGGAGAGCGATCTGGTGGAGTGTGTCAAAGACAGCCTGAAGGGGTACATAGACAATGTGACCTGCCTGCAAGCCATTCTGGACGGCATCGACCAGAGCAGCATCAACCAGGCGCTGGCGAATGAATACGCTTCCCACATCGCAGCCAATGAGCGGCAGTTGGCGCAGGCGTTGGAGTTTAAGGCCCGCCTTTACGAAAACCTGGTTACCGGCACAATCAACAAAGAAGAATACACCGATTATAAAGCCAAATACACAAGGGCTGCGGAAAATGCGAAAGAAGCGATCCGCACTCTGAAAGATAAGCTGTCCGATGTGTTGGAAAACCGAAGTGAGCGAAACCGTTGGATTTCTCATTTCACGCAGTTTTCCACGATGGAGACCCTGGACCGCAAAGCTGTGGTCCACATGATACAGAGTATCAAGGTGATTGGGAAAAAGGAACTGGAGATCACCTTCACATATCAGGATGAATATCAGAAAGCCATTCAGCTGATTCAGCTGGCGGAGCAGACAAGCCAAAGAAAGGTGGGATGATTTGTGGCAAGAAAAAGCAGAAAAGAAACCGTGGTGCTTCCTGCACCGGAGATAGATACAACTTGCCGTGCCGGAGTTTATGTGCGGCTTTCCGTTGAGGATAAGCATACCCGTACTGCCTCTATTGAAACCCAGCAGTTGATTATCGCCCGGTATCTGGAGCAGAACCCGGAAATCATCGTGGTTCAAACCTACATTGACAACGGTGCAACGGGTACGAATTTTCACCGGCCCGGCTTCCAGCAGATGCTCTCCGATATTGAAGCGGGCCTTATCAACTGTGTCATTGTCAAAGATCTTTCCCGCCTGGGGAGGAATGTCATCGACACTGGCTACTATATCGAGCGGTATTTTCCTGCACAGGGGGTTCGATTTATCGCTGTGAATGACCGCTATGATTCTTCCTCCCCGGATCATGCCCATGATGGCATCATCATTCCTCTGCGGAACATGATTAACGAAGCCTATGCGCTGGATATAGCGAAAAAGATCAAAGCGCAGCAGCGGCAGGCAATGAAAGATGGCAAGTACGTTGGCGGGCGTACACCCTATGGATATTTGAAAGCCCCCGATGATTGCCACCAGCTGATCGTTGACCCGGTGGCGGCTGAGGTGGTCAAAACTATGTTTCAGTGGGCCGCTGAAGGCGATGGCCTGAACACTATTGCGGTTCGATTAAACGAGGCCGGAGTCCTCGCCCCAAGTCACTATAAGAAAAGGCTGGGCGAGATTACCCATGAGAATTTGATTGGAAATGGGAATTGGCAGACGCGCACGGTTGCCAAAATTCTCCGGGCAGGCGTTTATGCCGGCGATCTTGTGCAGGGCGTTTCCAAGGTCATCGACCACAAACAGGTCAGGGCCAGCGCCGATGAATGGACGGTCGTTCGTGATACGCATGAGGCCATTGTGAGCAGAGAGCTGTTCGATGCTGTACAAAAAGTCTTAGACTGTGCCGCACAACAGGCCAAAGACAGGGAAATACATTCCTGGTCCCCCAATCTTTTGAGAGGGAAAATTTTCTGCGCCCACTGCGGACACAGCCTCCACCGGCAAAAATGCGTCCGCAAAAAGACGCCGGATGTATATGTCTACCATTGTATCAGCAATAACCGCATCAAAAAGGGTGCTTGCCCCGGCGTTTTCATTGATGAAATGAACCTGCTGGATGCGTTGGCGGATATATTGCAGGAACAGCTCGATACCACGCTGGGGCAATACTCCCTCAGCCCGGAAAATCTCTCCAAAGAAGCTAAGGAACAGAAAAGTATTCAGGATAAAATTGCCAGCCGGAAACAGGAAATCCAACAGCTGCGTACCTACCAGCGCGGATTGTATGAGGGTCTGATCCAGAACCATCTGTCACAAGACGAGTATTTTGCCTTAAAGGACAAGTACGAAGCCAAAATCGAGGCGGTCAGCAAGGAAATCGAGCAGCTGAAAGCAGGGCTTGCGATTATTGCCAGGCAGCTGGAACAGTATAAAATGCTGTCCCAGGATGCACAGCATATCAAGGAAGATCGCCATCTGACGGCAGCCCTGATTGACCGGCTGATTGAACGTGTGGAGGTTTCCAGGGAGAAACAGATTACAGTTCATTTCCGTTTTCAAAGCGAATTTGAGCATTGCGAGGAGGTGCTGAACCAATGCAGAAATATGTAATCGCCCTATATATCCGTCTTTCCCTGGAGGATTACAAATACGACAGCATGAGCATTGAGAACCAGCACCTTGTGCTGAACGAGTTCGTTTCTTCCATGCCGGAGTCCACTGACGCAGAGGTTCTGGAATTTATCGACAACGGATATAGCGGGACAAATTTTGAGCGTCCCAAAGTCCAGGAACTGATTGAACTGGTTCGGGCCAATCAGATTGACTGCATCATTGTCAAAGATTTTTCTCGATTTGGGCGAAACAGCATCGAAACCGGATACTTCATCGAGCGGGTGTTCCCATTGTTTCACACCCGGTTCATCTCCATCAATGACGATTTCGACAGCGATCAGCACAAAGGCGATACCGGCGGGATGGATGTGGCTTTCAAATATTTGATCAGCGAGTATTACAGCCGCGATATGTCCATGAAAACCAAAAGCGCCAAGTACGCCAAAATGCAGCGCGGAGAATATCAGAGTAAGATTTGCCCGTATGGGTATCGCAAAAGCGCCGATGGCAGAATGGAGCCAAACCCGGAAACTGCTGCGGTGGTACAGCTCATTTTCCAGCTTGCGGCAACCGGCATTGGGGCGGCAGCCATTACCAGGGAACTATTTAAGCGAGGCATCCCAACCCCAGGGGAATATAAAGCCACTCATGGACAGCAGTACCACGATGTCTCACGCTCTCGTGGCCGCTGGAGCAGTTCTACGGTTCTCCGCATCCTGGAGGACGAACGCTATATCGGTTCCTACGTCATTGGACGGCGGGCAGTCATTGAAGTGGGAGGTACACGGAGCCGCATGAAGGACCGTGACAAATGGTTCATTATTCCCGACCACCATCCGGCAATTATTGAGAAAGAGCTGTTTGAGAAGGTGCAGGCCGTGCAGCGCCGGTTTTCCTTACCGACCCGGAAAATCAGGGAGTATCCACTGAAAGGCAAGGTCTATTGTGGCTGCTGTGACCATGCACTTTCCCGCATTGCTCAAAAGAAGCCGTTTTATATGTGCCGTCATTCGACTGCCGATGCAAACAGCCGCTGCCATACTATACGGGCGGATGCTGCCGGACTGGAAGAAGCGGTGCTTATCACATTGAAAAAGCAGCTGGAAATTCTGCTGCCTGTACATGAGGACGGCACCCTTCATCTGAATGCCACCGTCGCCAAATGCTCCGAGTATGAGAAACAGTTGGAAGATTTGAGGGATCAGAAGCAAGCTCTCTTTGAACGGTATCTCCTGGGGCAGATCGAGCTGGGCACTTATAAATCGCGGAAAACAGATTATGACGCAGAAATACGGAAAGTCAAAAATGCCTACGCAGCCATCACCGCCCAGGCAAAGCTGAAGCAGGAAGAACAGGCCCGCCAAAGCAACCGGCAAGAGATCGTTCACTCGATTGCAGAAGCGGATGCACTAACTTCCGAGCTGACCGATCTGCTGATTGAAAAGGTATATGTATTTCCCAACAACCGTATAGAGATTGTTTACAAGGTCCATGACCTCTTTGAATAACAGACGAAACAAAAACAGAAACCCCAGGCTATCAAATCCACAATCTTGGTAGCTTGGGTTTTCTGCTTTTCAGAATTATATTTTTTTGTCGTGTGCTTGACATACGGGTGCCGGAGATCGTGAAAGCGGACGCCTTCAAATCCGTTGGCATCGGCAAAGCGCCGGAACCATTTGGATGGCGTGTCATGGTGAAGCCTCGCACCGTTCCAGCCGTGAACGATCCACCCTTCCCCTTTCCAGAGATCACCGGCCCATGTCTGTACCTCTTTTTGATATTCCCGTGTTTCATAAAGCACGGCCATCATGCCGGGCGGCAGCGAGATTAGCCGTTCCCCCGCTTCTGTTTTGGTCCCACCGGCATAGCTGCCTGTCTGCGGCGTGTAGATCAGCGCGCGGGATATGTCAATGGTGTTGTTCTTCCAGTCCACGTCGGATAGCCGCAGCTCGCCCACTTCGCCCAAGCGCAGGCCGCAGAGCAGAGCCAGCAGCAACGCCGCCCGGTAGCACATGTTTTCCTCATGCCGCAGGCACCGCAGCAGCTCTACAGCGCGTTCCTCCGTTAAGTAGTGCGCCTTTGCTTTCTTGGCTTTCGGCCTGTCCACCTTATCCATGGGGTTATGGGACAGAATATCCCATTGTACAGCCTTGTCAAGCATGGCGTCCAGCGTATCATAGTAGTGCTGCACAGTCCGGGCTGAAAGTGGCTTTGCCTGCTTTTCCGGGCTGGCCATCTTCGCCATGTCGCTGGGGCGGCGCGGCGTTTTGAGCTGTTCATCCGGCAGGCGCGTGAGCTTGCGCCCGCTGGCGCGTACATCATTGATCCACTTGGTGAGTATCAGAGGGGTTAGCTTCTTGAGCTGGATGTCCCCGATCAGTGGCAATATACGTGAATCAAGGAAGAATTGATAATCCTTGCAGGTGGTGGGCTTGCAGTTTGGCCGGACGTGCTGCTCCATCCACATGGCCGCGAAGC
>DBFXIC010000140.1:0-6597 GCA_048455095.1 Anaeromassilibacillus sp. | reverse complement strand
TATTTAATCGCTCCGAAGAGCGTTTAAATCAAGTTTAGAGTTTTTGAAGAGCTCTAAATACGATACACTAACGTGTATTCTCCGGTTTATTTCAGGGTTCCGGAAAACCCTTTTCGTCCGAAAGTTCCGTCCTCGTCCTTGTGAACCAGAACGTTCTCTCAAAGTCATTACGGGTCATTTCATTTCGTAACGTTGTTTAATTTTCAAGGTCCTTCGCCTCATCGATCAACTCAGATGTGACGCTTAACATCATATCACGTTTGTTTCGTGGTGTCAAGCATTTTTTCTTTGTCTCTCGACGGCTTCACTATAATATCATACCCATCCCCCATTGTCAACGTTTTTTTTACATTTATTTTATTCTGTCCCTTTCTACCAATTATATTGCGGTTTTACTGGCAATTTGGTATACTTAAGACCAGTATGCTTCTGCCATACTCTGATTATACAACAAAATCTAAAAAGAATCGAGCGAAACACTATGCCTATTAAAATACAATCTGAGCTACCCGCCATTAAAGTATTAGAAGGAGAAAACATCTTTGTGATGACTCACGAGCGAGCCCGTATGCAGGATATTCGTCCACTTAAAATTGTGATTCTCAATCTGATGCCAATCAAACCTGTAACTGAAACCCAGCTTGTCCGGGTCTTAAGCAATACGCCTCTGCAGGTGGATGTAGAGCTCATGCAAATGGCTTCGCATGTTTCTAAAAACACTTCTGCCTCCCACCTCAATACCTTTTATAAAACCTTTTCTGATCTTAAGAATGAAAAATTCGATGGCATGATTATCACCGGTGCTCCCGTAGAAAATATGCCCTTTGAGGCAGTCGATTATTGGCCTGAGCTCTGTGAGATTATGGATTGGAGCCGAAAAAACGTCTATTCAACCTTACATATTTGCTGGGGAGCACAGGCCGGCCTATATTATCATTATGGTATTCCAAAGTACCAGCTCCCGCAAAAGCTGAGTGGCGTTTATTTGCATCGCGTGCTCGATCCTCATCACCCCTTGGTTCGTGGATTCGATGACAGCTTTTATGTCCCACATTCCCGCAATACGGACATTCATCGGGAGGATATCGAAAAACATGAAGATTTGGTGATCCTTTCTACGTCCAGTGCCGCTGGCGTTCATTTGGTGGCGAAGAAAGATGGGCGCCAATTTTTTGTCACTGGTCACGGAGAATATGACCGCGATACGCTTGCCAATGAATATTTCCGTGATGAACGCAAAGGATTAAAACCTCGTGTGCCAGAAAATTACTTTCCAAATGATGATCCTACCCTACAACCGCGCTTTACTTGGCGCAGCCATGCGCATCTGCTCTTTGCCAACTGGTTGAATTATTATGTATATCAGCAGACCCCCTATGACCTGAAAGATTTAAGCGAACTGTACCGGGGATAATCTCTTATTACAAAAAGGCTATGCAAATGGCGGTTTCACGCCAAAGTTTGCATAGCCTTTTCTGATAAACCGAAAGAATCCCTGTATTGCATCATTTGCTTATACCAATTTCCGGCGCAGCTCTTGCAGAATAACTTTTTCCCTTCTGGACACCTGCACCTGCGTCATACCGAGTGCATTGGCTGTTTCTGTCTGCGTCCGATGTTTGTAATATCGAAAATAAATAATATTCTGATCACGTGGAGGAAGCTCTTTTACCACCTGTTTGAGAGAAAGCAGTTCCGCAATCTTTTCATCCTCCCCGTCTACACTGACGTCAATTTGTCCGCCGCCGTCCTCCTCTGATGCAGTTAAGGAAAGAGGCATTTGTGCTGCGCCGAGCGCCTGGGCCGCTTCCGCTGGCTCCACACCCAACATTTCCGCCAACTCGCCAATGGTTGGAGAACGTCCTTCCTTTTCAGCAAACTCTGAGGCTTTTCGAGACGCGCGAATCGAAAGTTCCTTTAAGGATCGACCCACTTTTACCGCCCCTCCGTCTCGGAAGAGACGGCGCATTTCTCCCAAAATAACGGGGACGGCATAGGTGGAAAATTTGAGTCCGCGGCTTTCATCAAAGTGATCCACCGCTTTGACCAGGCCCAAACATCCTGCCTGGAACAGGTCGTCGTACTCAATCCCCCGCCCTTTAAAGCGTTTGGCGCATGCATGCACTAAACCAATATTCTCCTGTACGCTTTGATCCCTATCCATTCTTCATCACGCGCCGCGCTAAGTTTTTCTGCATTGTAACAGTGGTCCCACGACCCGGCTTTGAAGTGACGCGAAGCTTATCCATAAAACTCTCCATCACAGCAAATCCCAAACCCGCACGTTCTTCTCCTGCCGTCGTAAAAAGCGGCTGCATAGCCTGTTCCACATTTTCGATGCCGCATCCCTTGTCGCGAATTTTAATCTGCAGCGTTCCTCTGTCGTCGTATTTGGCGTTTATGTAGATCGTGCCGATCATATCCCGATAAGCATGAACGATACAATTGGTTACTGCCTCCGAAACTGCTGTTTTGATATCGCTTAACTCGTCGATTGTAGGATCAAGTTGCGCTGCAAATGCGGCGACCACAGCGCGTCCAAAGGATTCGTTGGCAGAACTGCTGGGAAAAGAGATGCTCATTTCATTCTTCGCTTTCATCTTCCTTCACCTCCTTTACAACGGTGCAGAGATCCCGCAAGCCCGAAAGAGAAACAATTTTTTCCAACTTAGGCGAAAGATTCACGATGGTCACGCTGCCTCCCCATGTTTGCACCAGCTTATACCTCCCCATAATCAACCCGATACCGGAGCTATCCATGAACTGTACGCCGGAAAAATCCAGTCTTAACATTTGGGGCCTTGTTCGCATTGCTGTTTCATCGATCTCTTCCCGCAGCTCCCGCGCTGCATGGTGGTCGATCTCCCCGCTGAGTAAGGCGGTGAGAGAACCGTCTTTTAAAATCAGCCTGACACCCATTCGACTTCCTCCTATGTAATGAAAATTTTATATTTGATTGATAAGAAAGGATTCCCTGTTTTTCCTGTTTTATACATCAAATCAAAAGATTGTTTGAATGCAAGGCACCAACACTTGACCAACCAGCTATACATAAAAAAAGAACCCTTCATCTATAAAGATAAAGGGTTCCCTATAAAATTTTACTCGAATTCTGCGGACAAGCTTACTTTTTACGATAACCTCTTCAAAAGTAACGGCCGTACTTCTCCAGCTAAGAACAGAGAGCCGCAGATTATCAATGCATCCTCTTCTTCTAATAATGAAAATGCACGTTCCAACGCTTCCGATATATGATGTGCCGCAAACGCCTCTATTCCGTGCATTCGCCAAATATCCGCCAACTCCTCCGCTGGCATTGCGCGTGGACTGTCGGGAGCCACGGTGACCACCTGCGAAAACAATCCGTCCAGACTATCTGCCGCTGTATGCACATCTTTGTCCGCCAGCATACCAATCAAACCTACCAGACGCCGACCATTAAAATAACGGTGGATCGCCGCTGCGAGGGCATCCGTTCCATCGGGATTATGCGCGCCGTCCAGTAGAACCGCCGGATGTTCATGCAACAATTCCAGCCGGGCGGGAAAGCGAACCGAAGCAATTCCCTGTATATACGCTTCGTCGGAGATGGGATATCCCTGCCGCGGCAAAACAGATAAGGCAGCCAAAGCAGTCGCGGCATTTTTAACCTGATGCTCCCCGAGTAAGGGCAAATGCAGGTGCAGCCCTTCATAGAGCAGTTCTGTTCCATGCAATCCACTGGAAAGCACCGTCAAGACGGATGGGTCCGCCTCAACCAGCTGATTATGCTGATTGGCCGCTGTATGCCGGATGACCTCCATCGCGCCAGGTTTTTGGTCGGCATAGACCACCGTCACGCCATATGGTTTGATAATTCCCGCTTTTTCCGCTGCAATTTGTTCCACTGTGTCGCCCAAAATTTTTGTATGGTCGAGAGAGATCGATGTGATTACAGACACCAGCGGTGTTCCAATCACATTTGTGGCGTCCAAGCGGCCGCCCAGCCCCACCTCTAAAACGACCAGATCGCACTTCTGTCGGGAAAACCACAGAAGACCCAACCCTGTTGTAAAGTCGAATTCCGTGAGGGGCTCGCCGTTTTCCTCTAAAAGCTGCACTGTCGGAAGCAGTTCCTCTACCAGCTCTATCAACGCTTCCCTTGGAATCATCTGCCGGTCGATTTGTATCCGTTCGCAGAAATCGCTGATAAAAGGCGATGTGAAAAGGCCCGTGCGATAGCCCGCCTTTTCTAAAACAGAGGCAACGATCGCACAGGTGGAGCCTTTTCCGTTGGTTCCTGCAACATGAATGAATTTTAAACCATTCTGTGGATTTCCCAAAAGGGTCATAAATTTTTGAACGCGCTTTAAATCCGGTTTTCCTCCGAATCGTGGAAAACCGTGGATTGTTTCAAGCGCCATCTCATATGTCATGGTTTCACCTGCATCTCTTTCAGTCTGTTGAAATCTCTCTGTCGGGATTGGACTACACGCAAAATTGAATTCTGTTTAAAAATCTATCGCGTCTTTCAATGAATGTCTGAGTAACAAACAGATTTTTGAATGATAAAGTCTGTCAAAAATTCACGTTCTTTCTCTTTTTTCCATCCGGTAATAGATGTTATAATTATCATATAAAGAGAAGGCCTTATTTCACTTGTTTACAAAAATTCACTGGTTATTTCCTTGACACACAGCAATATCCTTTTAGGCCAGATGATCCACATTGCACTTTAATTTAGAAAGGATGATCACCATGACCTACTATATGATTGTTGGAGCAATCATCTTGCTTCTGTGCATCGGATGCAGCAAACTGCTTTATCGATTCGGCGTACCGTCCCTGTTGATCTTTATTGTTCTTGGAATGCTTGCCGGTTCAGACGGCATCGGCGGGATTTATTTTGACGATTACGCCCTTGCACAGACACTCTCCTCGGTTGCTCTGATTTTTATTATGTTCTTCGGTGGATTCAGCACCAATTGGAAGGCGGCCAAACCGGTTGCCGTGCCTGCCATCTTGCTTTCCTCCCTGGGTACTGCATTGACCGCCCTGCTCACCGGCTTATTCTGCCGTTTTGTTTTGCAGTTCCCCCTGTTGGAAAGTCTTTTGCTCGGTTCGGTCATCGCTTCCACGGACGCTGCCTCCGTCTTTTCCATCCTACGTTCCCGAAAACTGAACCTGAAAGGTGGGATGGCTTCTCTCCTGGAAATTGAAAGCGGCAGCAACGACCCCTTCGCCTTTATGCTGACGGTCATCCTCTTGACCATGCTGTCCGGCGAAAATGCCGGCGGTTCCATCCTGCTCCTGTTCCAACAAATCGGATTCGGCCTTTTGGTCGGTGGTTTGCTCGGCTTGGGCGCCGTCTATTTTTTGCATCACATCCGTTTCGAGGTGGAGGCTTTTTATCCGCTGTTCGTAACCGCCGTTGTGATCCTGTGCTATGCGCTCTGCGATGTGCTTGGCGGAAACAGCTTCCTGTGCGTTTACATCGCCGGCATTCTGCTTGGGAACAGCAAAATCCCGCACAAGCGCAATCTGGTCCATTTTTTTGACGGCGTATCCTGGCTCATGCAAATCCTGCTTTTCTTTGCGCTGGGATTGCTCGCCTTCCCATCCCTGCTTCCTGCAGTCGCATGGCCGAGCGTTCTGATTTCTCTATTCATGATTTTTGTCGCACGCCCGGCCGCTGTGTTCAGCATCTTGAGCTGGTTTAAAATACCCGTGCGCCAGCAAATATTGGTTTCCTGGGTCGGCATACGCGGTGCGGCTTCCATCGTGTTCGCCATTTATGCCGTGACCGATCGTGCGACATTGCAGACCGACGTCTTTCATATCATCTTTTTCGTCGTGCTTTTTTCCGTCCTAGTCCAGGGCACACTGATGCCAACCGTCGCAAAAAAGCTGGATTTGGTCGAGAAAGAGGCCTCTGTTCTCAAAACCTTTAACGACTACCAGGACGAAAATTGCATGGAACTTGCTGAAATGAAGCTCTCCAAATACCATCCATGGTGTGGCCGCGCCCTAATGGAGATTGAACTTCCAGACGACGTTTTGATTGTTTTGATCCAACGCGGTAAAATGTCGCTCGTACCGCGCGGGTCCACCATTCTTCTCCCCGGGGATACACTAGTGCTCCACGGCGCAGACGAGAAAACGCTGCATGCTCTGATCCCGTCGAAGTCCCACACACGTTGACCCTTATTCTAAAAATTTTGCAGAGAAAGGCATACTTCCTTTCAACGGGAAGTATGCCTTTTTGCATAAAATCGAAATCAGTTGGAAAGCGCATCGATGCTGGACTGAATCAACGCGATGTGATCCTTCAGCTTCGCTGCATTTTGACGGACTCCCTCGACGACATTCTCCGGCGCCTTTGAGAGGAATTTTTCATTGCTGAGCTTCTGCTGCGTCGTTGCATACTGCTTTTGTGCAGATTCCAGCTCCTTGGTGAGACGCGCCAGCTCAGCCTTTTTATCCACCAGCTCATCCATCGGGATATACGTCTTTGCACCGCTGGTGACGATGGTCACGGCGCCTTCGATCTCAAACGCGGTGCCGACCTCCACACCGTTGGCAAACGCCAGGCGCTCGATGATCGGTGCGCCCTCCTGG
>DBFXIC010000139.1:0-7514 GCA_048455095.1 Anaeromassilibacillus sp. | reverse complement strand
CAGTATAGCAATCGGATAACTTTTTCAACAGCTCCAGGCGAAGTTGCTGATGTTCCAAATCCCGCTGTTTCTGAATGCAGATGGGCATTAAGGCGGAGGACTTGTCACCGGCATCCAGCACGATCTGGATTTCTTTCGCGCTGAGACCCAACCCACGCAAAAGGCCGATTTCCTTCAGTTGTTCAATATCCGAATCGGTAAAATCGCGGTAGCCGTTCTCACCGGTGCGAATGTGAATTAATCCCTGCTGTTCATACCAGTTAATCGCTTTTTTCGTCAGGCCCGTGGACTGACAGACTTCTATCATGCGCATCGCATTCACCTCCGATCAAACTGTAACGCGATCCCCAGGGGAACAGTCAAGTCTTTTCACCATATTTTTTTCCAATGGCTGCCTTTGAACGGCATTTTCTGGAGGAAAATTGGCACAAAAGGGAAGCACCGAGACGTCCCGCAAATTCGCATATGGATTTCTAAAGAGATTCTTTGCTATGGGATTTTTTATGGAGGACTCTATTTACAATCCAACATGTCAACAAGGGGCTGCGTAGGTTCCGTTTTCATGAATGAAAAAGTTTGGCAAAGGACGGCTTTTATTTGCAATTGGAATACCATGCATAGGCTTTTTGCTCAAGCGTTTTGACAAAGGCGTCTTTACCGTCGCAGTAGCGTTCGATGTCGTGCGGAAACTGTTGCGCCAATATTTGTTTTAACGCACCGTATGCGGCCGCATCTTTTGGATGGGATCGGAGATAGTCCCGCACCGCAAGATGGCGGTCAATATTCCAATGATCGTTTGCCGCGAATGCATGGATTTGATGCGTTCGGTTTTGGCCTCCCTTGCGAAAGTAACGGCGGCCCGGAATGCCGAATTCGCCCATGGGTTCATATCCGATCGCCTCCATTTGATTATTATATGGGTCAATCACTTCAATTTCCTGCACGACAACCAACATATCGATGATCGGTTTTGCATAAAGCCCTTCTACAGAGGTACTGCCAATATGATGGATTGCCAGCAAATCCATCCCGAGAATGTTTCTAATCTGTTCTGCCTCTTGCAAAAATAGCGTAGGCCATTTTGATTGGTAGGGGACCACTCGAACATTCATATTCACAGGTTCCTTTCTCAAATAAGACGGTTTGAAAAGCGGTCAACCTCAGTAGTGCTATTTTACATGCAAAAACGCCCCCGAATATGGTTTGTTGCAATCCAAATCCGGGGGCATTTTGATGCACTGTTCTGAAAATATTGCCCTGGTTCAAGTTTGTAAATTTTTAATGTTTGGAATATAAAAGAGAATTGTTTATCGTGAGGATGGGATATCCGGTTTCATACAAATTTTTTCCCCTTTTTCAAGCCATACACTGTTTGGCCTATTTTTAGTGTCCTTAGATGAACAAATGGTTTTTTAAGTCTGTGCCGCACTGGACGGTGTGACGATCGCTTTCTTTTTCCAGCCGCCGTGCAGATAGGAAACCAGAACGATGATAATGCCGATAGCCCAGCTGACCGGATAGGAATAATAGATATATTCCTTTCCCAAGACATCTGCAATCCAGTAGGCGATCGGGATTCTCGCCAGCCAAAGGGAAAGCAAGCTTGCGGCCATGGGGACGACCATTGACCCGGCGCCGCGCAGCACGGCGCTGAGGATGAACAGAATTGCACAGAGAAAATAGAATGGAAGCAGGGCGTGCAGGTAATAGACGCCCGCCTCGATGACCGCCGGGCTTTGGCTGAACATGCGCATCAAGACGGCGCTGAGTGGGTAGACGATCACGCTGATGATGATGCTGGCGGAGACACAGAGGACCAGCCCGGCCCGCGTGCCGTTGTGGACGCGCTCCATCCGCGCTGCGCCGACGTTCTGTCCTACATAGGTGGTAACGGCGGTGGACATGCTCTGGATGGGCAGAAACACAAAGGTATCAATTTTGTTGGAACCGTTGAACCCAGCGGTGAACGCAGAACCATAGCTGTTTACCAACGCCTGCATAGCCATAATGCCGACGGAGAACAGCGCCTGCTGAATACCGGAAGGCACGCCAAGGCGGATGGCCTTGCGGAACAGGGAACCGTTAAACTTAAATTTCAGAAGATGGATATGCAAAAATGCATAATGCCGGTTGATAAAGTATACGCCGAATAGCCAGGAGGCGATCTGCGCGATGATGGTTGCGAGCGCCACGCCGAATACGCCCATTCCGCAAAAGGTAAACGTCAGGTCGAGCACGATATTGATTCCGGCCGCGATCGAAAGGAACAGCAGAGAGGTGCGGCTGTCCCCCAGGCCCTGTAAAATGCCCGCATTGATATTGAAACCGAGAGTGCCGATCATGCCGATGAAAATCACAATCATATAGATTTCCGCCAATTCCAGTGTGCCGTCGTTTGGCACGTTCATCAGCAAAAGCAATGGACGGCTGCACAGAATTCCAAGCACGGTGAGCGGGATGATGCCGATCATCATAGCGGTGTAGATGGTATTGACGGTGGCGCGGACATTCTCCATATCCCTTGCACCATAGTACTGGGAGATCATAATGGTTGCGCCAGTACTCAGTCCCATGAATAGGGAGCTCATCATAAAGATGATAGGAAAACCGGTTCCCACAGCAGCCAACGCCTTTTCCCCGATAAAATTGCCAACGACCATACTGTCCACCATGTTATAGAGCTGTTGAAAAACATTGCCCAACAGCAGGGGGGCAGTGAACACAAACAAAAGCCGGTAGGGGCTTCCGGTGGTCATGTCCGTAGCGCCGGCGTTCTTTTTTTTCACAAAAAATACTCCTTTATTTTGACAAATAGCGGACCCTTTCGAAAACGCCACATATGGCGCTCCGAAAGGGTCCAAAAGAGGAGGCGGATAGAAGACACCGTTACCGGGCGTTCTCCTTCATCTCCACCGCTTTGCAGATCAGATCGATCGAATTCTCAATGCCGAATGCGGACGATTCAAGCATGAGGTGGTAGTTCTCCGAACTGCCCCACTTTTGGTTGGAATAAAAATTATAGTAATTGGCGCGCTGCTTATCCTGTTTGACAAGCGTATCTGCCGCCTTGGCCGGATCAACGTCATATTTTTTAATAATGCGGTCCATACGGGCAAAATGATCCGCATAGATGAACACGTGCAGGCAGTTCTTGTTTTCGCGCAGGACATAATCGGCGCAGCGGCCGACAATCACGCACGGCCCCTTTTCCGCGATGTCGCGGATAATGTCGGACTGTGCAAGAAACAGCTTGTCGTTGATCGGTAGATTGTTCATGGGGGTAACTTGGCTTCCAAAGGTATAGTTTCCCATCATCAGAGAGTACAAAAGGCTGTTGGTCGCTTTTTCATCCGCTTTTTCAAAAATTTCAGGGCTCATTCCGCTCTGCTTGGCGGCCAAGGTGATCAGCTCGCGGTCATAAAACGGGATTCCCAGTTTGCTGGCAACTTTTTCGCCGATCTCTCTTCCGCCGCTCCCGTATTGCCGCGCGATGGTGATAATGGTCTTCGTACTCATATGCTCGACTCCTCCTATATATCAGGATTCCAAGAAATCCCTCTAAAATCTACAAAGAATGTATCATGCAGTTGAATTTTATTTTACTGCTGTTCTGCATGTTTGTCAAACGCTCTTTTGGCATAAAAATGCACCCCAGGTTCAAAGAAAACCTGGGGTGCGCAAATCTGAAGAGAGGGATTATTCAGCGTCAAATACGCCGGTGGAGAGATAGCGCTCGCCGGTATCCGGCAGAAGAGCCACGATCAACTTGCCCTTGTTCTCCGGACGCTTTGCAAGTTGTGTTGCCGCATAGACAGCTGCGCCCGCGGAAATGCCGACCAGGAGACCTTCTGTTTTGGCAAGGGCTTTTGTAGTGGCGAAAGCGTCCTCGTTGCTCACAGTGAGGATTTCATCCAGAATGTCCGTATTGAGGATGTCCGGAACAAACCCGGCGCCAATTCCCTGGATCTTATGGGGGCCGGCCTTGCCCTGAGAGACTACCGGGGAATCCGCCGGCTCGACACCCACAATTTTGACATTCGGATTGTGGGCTTTCAAGCCTTCGCCCGTGCCGGTGATGGTGCCGCCTGTGCCGATGCCGGCAACAAAGATGTCCACTTTGCCGTCGGTATCATTCCAGATTTCCTGCGCGGTAGAGGCGCGGTGTGCGGCCGGGTTGGCTGGATTGGTGAACTGTCCGGGGATAAAGGAATTTGGAATCTCCCTAGCGAGTTCTTCTGCCTTGGCGATGGCACCCTTCATGCCTGCGGCGCCCTCTGTAAGCACCAGCTCCGCCCCAAGCGCGGCCACCAAACGGCGGCGCTCCAGGCTCATCGTCTCAGGCATGGTCAGAATCAGACGGTATCCGCGGGAAGCCGCCACAAACGCCAGACCCACGCCAGTGTTGCCGCTGGTGGGCTCGATAATGGTGGTATCCTTGTTGACGAGGCCGCGCGCCTCCGCGTCCTGAATCAATGCGAAAGCCACCCGGTCTTTCACAGAGGAAAGCGGGTTAAAGTATTCCAGCTTTGCCGCCACTGTGGCTGTAAGCTCGTTCGCTTTTTCATAGTTGGAGAGTTCCAACAGGGGAGTGCTGCCAATCAGGTCCGTCAATTTCTTTGCAATTTTCATATACCGTCGCTCCATTCTGTGTAATTACCAGTCAAAGAATTTTAATTCCTACTAAAATGGTAATGTTTAAGTTGCACCTATTATATTCCAGATATATGACAAAGTCAATAGGAAAAATCAAGTTTTTATTGCATCCACAAAAAAATCATAGTATGATAGTAGACAATAAAGGATATTCGGATCTAAAGGGGGAGTTCTATGAAGCTTTCTACCAAGAGCCGGTACGCGCTCGAGGGGCTCTTTTATATGGCCGCCGCCGCGCCGGACCGCGCGGTGAGCGTGAAGGAGATTGCAGCAGAGACGGGGATTTCAGCTGCTTATTTAGAACAAATCTATTTTAAACTGAAACAGTCCGGGTTTATCCGCACAGTGCGTGGGGCACGAGGGGGCTTTGCTTTTGAGAAACCGCTTTCGGAGATCACCGTGGGGCAAATCATTCGTACGGTAGAGGGAAGTCTTGTTCCGGTGAAATGTGTGGAGTCACTCTCTGCGTGCACCAGCAAGGTGCGTGGCACCTGCATCAGCCGTCAGGTTTGGGTGGAGCTTTCGGACGCCATTGCCCGCGCGGCGGATCATATCACCCTGGAACAGCTGCGGAGAGATTGGCTTTTGGAACAGGGGGAGGTACAGACGGTATGAAGATTTCCACCAGAGGCCGTTATGGCTTGCGCGCTTTGATCGACCTCGCGATGCACGCGGACAGCGGGCGTGTGCCACTTGCTGGGATTGCCGCCCGGCAGGACCTATCCTTGAATTATCTGGAAAGTATCTTTTCTGCGTTGAAACGCGCCGGATTTGTCATGGGAACAGCCGGCGCACAGGGCGGCTATTCCCTGGCAAAGCCGGCAGAGCAAATCAGTTTGAAGTCGGTCTTAGAGACCTTGGAAGGAGATCTCTCCGTTGCGGATGAAGTGGATGTAGGGACGCCCATGCGCGCATTTTTAAAGAGCCATGTGTGGGATGCAATCGATCAGGAGGTAGAGCGGACGCTACGCGCGACCACTTTGGCAGAGATGGTACAGCGTGTTGAATTACAGGCATCTTCGGCTTACAGTTCTGCATTGTAAAATTGTTGTACATATCGCAAAAAAGTCTGCCCGCTTTGCGTACGATCGATAAAGGGAGACTGTTAAAGGAGAAGCGTTCCTTTGAACCGCTTTAATGGTGAAAGATTTTTCTATGTAGGACAGTGTGCAATAGAAACGGCCGCCGCCAACGAATATTGCGTTGGACGGCGGCCATTTGTGACTTTAAAGCGTTTTAAACACGCCAACGGACTCCTTCACGGAAGGGTGCGGCAAATTCGTGTTCCTGTGTTTGGCGCACTTCCCGCAGTTCTGGATTCGGCTGTGATTCGAGCAGAGCATCAATGCTTCGGTCCTGTTCTAAATATTGCATGGCTTCGGGGCATTGAATCAAAGGCATTCCGAAGCCGAGCGGCGTTTCCAACATACGATCACCCCGGCATAGTTTCCGCCGTGAAGAAAGAAATATGCGTCAATTGTTATTGGAAGCAGCTTTGTGATACAGCAAGCGTGTCATAAGAATTCGCATTCGTACGCAAATTTACAGGTGCATCGGGTTTACAGGTCGTTTGGGTTCCTTTTTCCAGAAAAACGGTGCGTCTGATGATCTCCGAATGAAGCGTAAATATGTTTTGTAAACAGGAGCGAGTACTAGCCAGTTGTTCCCATGCATATAGATTGATGAATTCATTCGTAAATGGGGGACTTTTCGTGGAAGAACGTGACGTACATATAGACTCCGAAAGAGTATACACTTCCCCAGAGCCGTATCCTGCAATCGAGGTGGCGGGCAAAAACCGGCTGTATGCCGGATTGATGCACACAAATATGTGCGCGGCGCAGAGCGAACTCACCGCCTTGATGCAATATCTGTATCAAGGATGGGTAATCGACGTAAGTCACGCGGAAGCCGCGCATGTCATGCATCGGATCGCCATGGTGGAGATGCATCATATGGATATCTTTGCACAGTTGGTCAGGATGTTGGGGGGAGACCCGTCGTATACCGTATCTTTCCGCCAGCGCAGGCGAGTATGGGACAGCTCGCTTATATCGCCGTGTAAAAATTTTCATCATATGATGCAAAATAATCTCCTATCTGAACAGGAGACGATCGAACGCTACCGGCGACAGGCCGCAATGGTGCACGATGAATGTATTTCGGCGATCTTACTTAGAATTGTGGAGGATGAACGGGTACACGTGCGTATTTTTCGTTCCTATCTCGACGAGCTAATCAAATGAACAAAAATACCGCGGAATGACGGCCAGCCATTCCGCGGTATTTTCTTATTCAGTGGAATGCTTTTGTGTGAGATTTTCTGCACAACGCTTGAGTTCTGTTTCTGTACTTGCGCCTACACCGGTTTGCATGATGTTTTCCTGTACAAAAAAGGGCTGTTCAGAAAAATATTTTTTTGCCTGTGGATTGTTGCTCAGGGCGGCATTGGCTTGTTCGTTGTCCGGCATATGATTCACCTCCTGCCTGTGCGTCATTCCGTGGGGATGACCATAGAATCATTGGTTTAATAAAAGCAACTGCCACGGATTCGAGACACGTTTTTATCATTTGCAAATTTTGCGGAAATACAGAAGGGAATATTTTGTTTTACAAAATTTGCTTGCCAATTCTATTTTGATATGCCTATAATGAAATAGAAATTGGACGTGCAGGGAGGAAACGAGATGGAGACAGCGGAGTTGGTTCGGGCACAACGTGTTTTTTTTGAGACAAATAAAACGAAATCAATTGCGTTCCGGACAGTGGCGCTTGAGCGGCTTGGACGAGAAATCCGCGCGCGGGAACACCGGTTGCTGCGCGCCCTGCGGCAGGATCTGGGAAAGTCCAATATGGAGGGA
>DBFXIC010000138.1:0-4399 GCA_048455095.1 Anaeromassilibacillus sp. | reverse complement strand
CATACGTCCTACGCGCGATCCCCAGTTCTTCATTCGTTGGAATAACCCGAACACAGACAGCGGAATCTTCGGTAGAAATAACACCTTCTCCGTGGCAATCTTCATTCTTTTTCTCATCCATTCTGACGCCGATGGGCATCAGTTTTTCACACACCATGCGGCGGATGCGAGCCGAATGTTCGCCAATTCCCGCTGTAAATACCAAATCGTCCAGTCTGCCTAAATCCAGATAAAACGCGCCGATGTAATGGACGATTCCTGTCACGAACACTTCCATGGCAAGTCTGGCCCGAATATTGCCGTTGTCAGCTGCTTCGATAACATAGCGCATGTCGTTGCTGACGCCGGAAATGCCCAGAAGTCCACCTTTTTTTTGGAAGCCTTCTTGAATTTCCTGTTCGCTTAGTCCCTGTCCTCGCAGAAAAGCGGCCATCCCACAGTCGATATCTCCGGTACGGTTTGCGTGAATCAAGCCGGATTCCAACGACATCCCAAAACTGGTATCCACACTTTTCCCATTCAGGATGGCACACACTGAACTGCTACCGCCCAAATGGCAGGAGATTGCGGCATACTCCGTTTTTTCTTTATTTAAAACATCCGCAATATATCCGTGGGAAGCGCTATGGTATCCCAGCCTCTGGACGCCGTATTTTTCGTACCATTCATATGGTACGCCAAAAATTTTTCGTTCCATAGGGATTTCTCGATGGAACGCCGTTTCAAAGGCTCCCACGAAACGCGCTTCTGGCAAAACTTCCCGCATCACTTCAATTGCTTTGATATACGCGGCATTGTGCAGCGGCGCCATGGGTAGCCACTCTTTCATTCCGTCTAGCACCGCTTCGTCGATTTCGTGAACACCGAAATGGCCCTTGGAAAGCGTCGCCTTAAATCCCACGCGTTCGATTTCTTCCACGCTGGAAAGCGCGGCTCGTGGACCTTCGGTCAACTCCTGAAGAAACCACTCGATACCAGTCTGGTAATCCGGAATATCCTGCCCGTCGAGGTCAACCCGCGCACCGGTGTGGTTATTATTGTAAGAGACGATAGCGTCCCGGCCCGAACCTACGCGTTCCACCGCACCTTGCGCAAAAACCTCACAAGCGGGCATCTCATACAACTTAAACTTCAGTGAAGTACTGCCGACATTGCAAACCAGAATTTTCATTTCAATCCAGCCCTCCAAGCAACTCCAAAATTTCCTGCATTTCTTTGTCGCCGGCGGCGGCGGGCCGCCAATCCACTTGCACTGTGCGATATCCTTGCTGTTCCAACGCCGTAGCAAACAGCCTGGGGCCTACATTGACGGTCACCAGCTCCGAATGGAATAGTTCCATGATCTTTTCACATTCCATGTTCGTCCATCTCCTTCTTTTGACGAATAATCTCCCCAGCCAGCGCCGATGCTCGCTCATTGGTCCTACACAGCAACACACCAGACTCCCGCAGCTTTTGGCACTGCTCGTCCAGATTTTGCAGATCGGCGTTTGTGCCCAGCACGGAAGCAACAAAAATCAGATGTCGGCCTCGGGCCTGCGCCTGTTCCTGTGCGACACGGATATCCGCCAGAGCGTAACCCGCCGGATCCATATGGCCCGGCGGCGTCAGAATAAAATCAAGCAAAATCACTGCGGTTTCCGGGTCAGCCGCTTCCCGTAGGATGGCCGGCTGGCGAACACCCGGATCAATGGCCGGATGTGGTCTGCCCAGTGTAAACTCCTCTTCTCCGTAGTCGATGCAGGTATTCTCCACGCTTACATGAGAATCGAGCAATCTCCAATCCTCTTTCAGTGGACTATTGGAATAAATTGGGCCAACTTTCTCAGCAAGCGTCTGCATCGCTTCATCCATATACGTCCCGCCGCTGAACGCGCCGCGCACGTATTTCTGCTCTTTGCCCAGCATCTTTACAGCCTCTGCTGCACGGTCTGACAGTTCCTCATCGCTTTCCAGCGGGTATTCCTTGCTAATCAGATTCAGGCATTTCTGCGCGCAGTCATCCAGGTTTTCCGCCCAAACAGCACCTGCGCTTTCAATCAGTTCTCGTTCACACCCCATGAAGAACACGACTACCGGCTTGCGACACTCTGAAATGCGGTTTAGAACTTTGGGTAATACCTCATCTCCTGGACGGCGGGAAATCAGCGCGATGTATTTGGTATCCATATCCGCCTCCAGCGCGTCAATACCCATCAGCATCATGATCCCACCCACGGGGTTTTTCAAATCGTTGCCCCCTGTGCCGATGGTCTGGCTCACGCCTGTCCCGGCCGCATGCAAAATCGCAGCAACATGCTGGATACCCGTACCGGAAGCACCGCAGATTCCAAATGGACCTCGGGCATTGATACTTGCCAGAACCAGCGCTGCGCCATTGATATTGGCCACACCGCAGTCCGGCCCCATGCACAAAAGCCCCTTTTCCCGCGCAAGTTCTTTCATCTCGCGTTCGTCCTCCAATGGCACGTTATTGGAAAACACCACACAGTGCAGCCCCACGTTCAGAGCCTTTTTCACCTCGGAAAGCGCATATTCTCCCGGTACCGCTATGGAACACATGTTGGCCTCCGGATGGGCCTGTACAGCCGTGCGCACACTGGAGAAACTCTCTCCGTTCGATTGCTCCGCACCACCCTGTTGAGCCGCCGCATCCTCCGTAACCGCAGCCGCAGCCTGACGGAACGCCTCTTCAGATTCTGCCCTTGCAACAATCACATAGTCGTTGTCGCCGCATCCGTCGATTTCCTCTGTCATCAAGCCGATCTCTGCCAGAATATCCTTGAACGAAGCCGTGGCCATGCCGACGTATCCGACGTCGACACCGGGCTGCTCATTTAATACGGATGAACTGAACAGTGTTTCCAGAGAATCAATATATTTTCCTTTTTTAATCTGTGCATATACCTTCATGCTCCCTGCTCCTTTCACTGCTGCTTGCGCAGCGCTTCGTCCCGGATGCCGCGCAGTGCTTCCCGAAAGCACTCCAGCGGTAGCTCGGCCGCCCCCGCGCCAGCTTGCCCGCCTGTCTTCAGCGCGGAACCGCCGTGACTGATGGGCAAAATATGGAGATCATCGCCTGCATCGCCATCACGGAAAAAGACGTTCCCGGTTCCTTCCCCAAAAAGGCAAATGGTAAAAGTGTCAACTTCATTGATATGTTCCGCCTGCTTACCGGCAACCGCGCCATGCAAATGTATGTCATCGCCGGTGTCAGTGACAAGATCGCCTCGCAGGTTGTCCGCCAGGCCGCCATCTCCACGCTGGTATTCGGCATTGTGATTGGTAATTATGAGTTCAGCGGCACATTCAGCTTAATCAAAATTCTCCCCACCATTCTGTTGCTGTTCTACGGCTCTCATCTGGCTGGCAAATACGGCACCAAGAAAGCCTTAGTTCAGTGGTCCGCCATCAGTATCGTTTGCGCCGTCTTGATGATTGGTTTCATGGCGGTAATTGATCCCACCTCTGTCAGCATAAATCCTGTCACCACCGGTCTCTTCATTGTCCTTTATCTGGCTTATATGTGCTGCAGCAACGTCGTCTCTTCCTGCACCAACGCCATGGTGCCCGACATTGTTGACTATGAGCTGTATCGAACGGGCAGCTTTCTGCCCGGCACTGTGGGTACGCTGTATTCCCTGATCGACGAACTGATTTCTTCCTCCGCAGATACCATTCTTGCTCTGTGCTTGACTTTGATCGGTTATGTGAGCGTACAGCCCCAGCCGGGAGACGCTTGTACCAGCTCGGTCTTCTGGATGACGATGTTCCTGTGGATGGGCCTGCCGATCCTGGGCTGGCTTTGCACGCTTATCGCCATGAAATGGTATCCGCTGGATAAAGAAAAGATGGCAGAGGTACAGGAAAAGAATGCTGCTTTTCGCGCTGCACAGAAGGATCAACGCGAAGCAAACGCAAAATAACGAACGTTTTCGATATTTATATTCAAACAGCGCCGCCTTTTAGAAGGTGGCGCTGCTCATTTATAAAGTTCGCATGAGAGAAGATAAAATAAATTTCGACACTGGCAAACCAACTGATACCGTACCGCGTCTGTAAAGGGAACACCCTCCACACGGACAAGATAGTCCAGTGCGCTTTTCCCGCCGATGTCCCGGCTTTTCCAGTGCCACAGGCTGGTGTTCTCGCTGATTTTAAAGCTGTCGTGGCTGCGCAGCTCGTATTCGCCCGTACCGCAGCGCACCAGTTCTTCCGGCCGGTACCGCTTCAGGAACTCTATCGCCGACATCTGTTTTGCCTGCCGGAGCTCTTCTTTTTCAAAGTACGCCATCACAGCACCGCATCCCGCAGTGCCTGCACCCTGTTCTCCCGCTCCCACGGGAACTCCGCGCGCCCAAAGTGGCCGTAACAGGCTGTCCGGGCAAAGATGGGCCGC
>DBFXIC010000137.1:0-17060 GCA_048455095.1 Anaeromassilibacillus sp. | reverse complement strand
GGAATATTCGTTTGAGAAAAAATCTTAAACTTTTTGTAAACAATCCAAAACGTATGGAAATATCTGTGATTTCCAGTAAATTCTGTAAACCCAATTGGAGAAAGATCAGTTTTGCGCTAAAATGAAAAGGTCGGTAAGGTGGTCTGCAATTGCACAAAGTCAGATTATTGACAGCGGAATGTCAGATTTTTGATAGCGCAACCCGCCTTCTTGCAGCCACACAAAGGAAGTCGTCAGTTTTTTGATAATGGAGGTCAGGAATTTGGCAGAAATCAAAAAATCAGTGGAGTACAATATAAATACAGTGAATCATGAAAATCGAATGAACAAAGGAGGGAGACTGATCGGGGAATCCCCTGATAACGGTTCGGTCCATGACGAAAAGAGAATCGACGGCTGGCCTCTCCAGCATGGAAGTACATTTGAATGTAGGACTTTTTGGGAAAGAAGATTTTTCTTTAAAAGGGGATTCTCTTCGATGTATTTCCAGGAGACAGGGGTCCGCCGTGCTGGGATGCCGGGGACAAGGAGGGGGACGATGAAACGGACCGGATGGCTGGCGGCTCTGCTGGCGGTATCGATGCTGTTGAGTTTGACTGCCTGTAAACAGGGGACAGCGGGGACAAAGAGCTCCCCTCCCGTGCAAAGTGTTTCGGACGGTCTGTATACAGTTGATATTTATGCCCTTGGAAGAGCCTCGGATTCTCTTCGGAAGGAGATTGAAGAGCGGGCGAACGCGATTGTGGAAGAGTCCTGCGGCGCAAAAATCCACCTAAACTATTTAGGGAGTAAGGAGAATTGTATCCAGCAGGTCAAATTGGCCGTTTCCACAGGAAAAAAAGTGGACCTGTTCCCGACGTTTGAGACGGGCGTCGCAGTGCTAGGCAACTACGGATTGGTAACGCCGATGAACGACTATCTGCCCCTTTGCAGCCCGGAAATCCAGGAGGGGATTCCCGAGGAGGATTGGGAATGCGTCACGTTTGATGGAATGATCTACGGCGTGCCGATCAACCGTGAAAAGGCCACGGGGCGCGGCTTCGTGTACCGGAAGGACCTCGCGGAGAAGTTGGGCGTGCGGGAGGAAGATCTCCAAACCATGCAAGATCTAGAAAACCTTTTATTGAAGGCGCGGGACGCCTACCCGGATATGTATCCGGCCATCACCAGTTCTGGCCTTGCGCGTCTGCCCCTGCCGTATGACCGGTTGGGCGACGATCTGGGCGTGTTGGAAAATAGCTTTGAAGACTCTACCACTGTTGTGAACCTGTTTGAAACGGATTCCTATCGGGAGATGGTCGAATTGCAATGGGATTGGGCGCGGAAAGGGCTGATTATGCCGGACGGCGCAGCGAACACGGACAACGAGTTTGCCCTGATGCGTGCAGGCAAGGGTTTCGGCCACTTTGCGAACGTCAAGCCGGACAAGTACAGCGAAGTGCAGCGGAGTGTCGGGCATGAAATCGGCATTTTTGAGATTGTCCCACCATATAGTGAAACAACATTGGTGTCTTCCATATGGAGCATCGGCTACACCAGCGAACAGCCGGACAAGGCCATGCGCGTGCTCAATGAGATGTACACAAACCCCGCGCTTGCGAACCTGCTGACCTACGGAATCGAGGGAGAAACCTATCAGGTGTTGAACCGGGACCGGGGAATCGTGGGATTCCCGCAGGGCATGGGCAGCGGAAATATCCCCTATGGGTTTACCATCTGGTCGTGGCCCAACGAATTGATTGTCCACACCTGGAAGGATGACCCGACGGACGTTTGGCAGCAAGTAGAACGTTTTAATCGGGAAGCGCACCCCTCGCCGGCGCGTGGATTTGTCTGGGACAACACGGAGGTGCTGGGAGAGGTGAGCGCCTGCAACGCAATATTGGATCAATACCGCAATGCGTTGGAGTGCGGGTCACTCGATCCGGCCGAGACGCTGCCGCGGATGAATCAGGAGCTCAAGACAGCGGGTATCGACCGGATTATCGCGGAAAAGCAGAAACAGTTGGACCGTTGGTTGACGGGAAGGAAAAAATAAAGTGTATGCGCCGGATGCAGGGGGTCATCCACCAGAACAACGAATTGGAAAATTTGGGCTATATGGCCGTTTGTAAATAAAATGCAACGCGTGTCCATGCTTGTCAAAAGCGCAGTTTTGACAGGCTTTCTTTCTTACACACTTTTTCAGGAACGGAGGGGTGCCCATGCAGAGCAAACGCAAAAACCAAAGTTAGCAGTTCACATTGAGGAAAAGGAGAGAAAAGCAGAATGAAAAAGATCCATCGATCGATTTTGGCGCTCGTTCTGACCTTTACGATGCTGCTCGGCACGTGCACCAGTGCATTTGCGGCAACACCGAAGGCCGAAGCATCCGGTACAGAAGAGCCCGGCGTCGTCACCATCAGCAGCGGCGCCATCGAAAACGGCCCAATCAAGGGCGTCCCATCCGACACGGAGGGCGTCACGGTTTACAAGGGCGTCCCGTTTGCAGAGCCGCCAGTCGGCAACCTGCGCTGGAAGGCCCCGCAGGATCTCACCGCGACCTGGGATGAAGTCCGGGTGTGCGACGCCTGGGGCAACCAGGCCATGCAGCCCGACAACCTGAACCCCGTTGGGGAATTCTGGGGCGATGAATTCTATTTTGACGAAGACTATAATCCTCCTATCAGTGAGGATTGCCTTTATTTGAACGTCTATGCGCCGGAGCACGCCGAGGGCGAGCAGCTTCCGGTCATGGTGTGGATTCACGGCGGCGGCTATGACCACGGCCATGCCTCCGAGATGGAGTTCAACGCCTCTAAGCTGGCGGCGAAGGGCATCATCGTGGTGTGCATCCAGTACCGTGTGAACGTGTTTGGCTTCCTGGCATTGCCGGAGCTGAGCGAAGAGAACAACGGCCTTTCCGGCAACTATGGCACCATGGATCAGATCAAGGCGCTGGAATGGGTCAATCAGAACATCGAAGGGTTTGGCGGCGATTCCGACAACATCACCATCTGCGGCCAGTCCGCGGGTGCGATGTCTGTGACGGCGCTCTTGTCCACCCCTCTGACTGAAGGTCTGTTTAACCGCGCGATCATCCAGAGCGGCTTCGGCGGCTACGCGGCCCCGGGCAGCTATGCAGCGCTGGAGACAAAGGAAGCGGCCTGCCAGACGGCGATTGAAAAGGCATTTGGCGAAGGCACCACACTGGAAGATCTGCGTGCAATGGACGCAAACGATTTCCTCGATGCAAAGGTCTACAGCACCCTGAAAGGCGCGGCCGGCAGCAATACGCTGGATGGCTACGTGTTCACGGAAGAATCTGTCGACCTGACCAGAGAGGGTGCGCTGGACGGCATCGACATCATGATCGGCGGCACGGCGGACGAATACACATCCCTTGCCGGCAATCCGAACGGTACGATGGATATCGAGAAATTCCAGGCATCCATGGAGGCAAAATACGGCGACCTGTACAACCGCAGCATCTACAACCCAAAGAGCGATAAAGAAGCCTATCGCATGAACTTCCGCTCCATCAGCGACGGGAGCTTGGCGAAGTACCGCATCTCTGCGGAGTACGGAAAGACCCACAATGAAGACCACAATGCATATGTCTATTATTTCGATCACGACCTTGCACCGCACGATCCTGAGACCGTGGGCGGCCGCGACGAGGACTTCTACGGTTCGTTCCATTCCAGCGAGCTGTGGTTCATGTTCGACTCCATGCGCGACGGCTTTGAAGGCCAGCGCCTGTGGACCGAAGGCGACCACTACCTGGCGGACACCATGTCCTCCTACTGGGCGAACTTTGTCAAGACCGGCAACCCGAACGGCGAAGGCCTGCCCAGCTGGGAAGAGTGCACCTCCGAGACGGACGGCGCATTTATGCACTTTAAGGATACGAAGGACGGCACCGCAGCGGTCTGCACGACCAAGAGCGATTTCCCGGCGCGCGACCGTCTGATGATGAAGACCAATATGGAGTCCCTCGGCCTGACCGAGGACGACCTGCTCCTGCCGTATGCGATCCCTTACGGCGACATCCCGGCGGAGGTCGTCACCGAAGTGCTCGACGATGGCCAGCGTGTGGTCGCGGTCAATCTGACCTATGAGAGCGCGGTCGATGCAGGCAGCGTTTCCAAGAACGATTTCAAGGTCAAGGCTACCCTGACCTATGGCGATGGCAAGAACGACATCGAGGGCTTCCGCACAATCACGGACGTGACCGTCAACGGAAACGTCGTGACCCTCAAGCTTGACCCGAACGACGAAGCGGCCACCACCAGCTTCTATAACGGTACCACCAATGTGTACGACATCTCCTATCTTGTCACCCAGAAGAGCGATATTGAGACGGCGGATGGAACGGTGGAAGCGGCGAAATACCGCAGCACCTCCGTGAAGAACCTGATTGTGGACGACTTCCAGAGCGGAAGCGCCACCAACACCAATGGCAAGACCCTCAACTATAAGTATTACGACCCGATCGCATCCGCTGGTGCGGACGAAAACGGTAAATATCCGCTGGTGCTCTTCCTACACGGCAGCGGCGAGAGCGGCAGCAACAACCTGTCCCAGATCATTGCCAACAAGGGCGCGGTTTCCTGGGTGGAGCCGGACCGTGTGGCGGAAAACCCGGTGTACGTCCTCGCCCCGCAGTGCCCGACGGCGCGCGAAGGCTGGATCAACGCCGACAATCAGGCGCTCGTTCTCCAGATGCTCGACGAATTCATCGCAGCGCATCCCGGCAAAATCGACGAGAGCCGCATCTACATTCAGGGCCTGTCCATGGGCGGCATCGGCACCTGGAAAATGATCCTGGATCATCCGGAAAAGTTCGCAGCGGCAATCCCAATCTGCGGACGCGTCCCGAGCGGCAGCGACTACAACTACTTCACTGACAACGGCGGCGCGGCGTTTGACGCCCTGGCGGAGTTCCCGATTTGGGTAGCACACGCAGAGGACGACCCGACCGTCAACATTTCCGGTTCCAGAGAAGCAGTCGCAGCGCTCAAGGCGCACGGCAACACCTCTGTGAAGTTCTATGAATATCTGCCGGGTGCAATCACCCCGAACGCGCACCACAGCTGGAAAGCGGTCTATGAGGACCAGGAAATCTACAACTGGCTGTTTGAGCAGAACACTGCGAGAAACCACAACAGCGGAAATCCCCTCAAGGCCCAGTATACCACTTGGGAATATGAGGGTATGCAAGCGATCCTCGACTATGATGTGGACCCGATGTGGGTTGCGGTCAACGGCGACCGCGCTATCCTCGTGGACACCGGCATGGGCAGAGGCGGCCTGTACGATTACCTGAAATCCATCCTGCCGGACAGCGTCAAGACGATCGACGTCCTGTTGACGCACAAGCATGGCGACCATATCGGACAGATCGCGGACTTTAAGAACCGTGACGACGTGGAACATATCTACATCGGTGCGAAGGACGCAGATACAGTGATTGCCCGCATGGGTGAGGACGCGGATAAGGTCGTCAAGGTCAACGATGGCGATGAAATCCCGTTCGGCAATAAATCCATCACCGTAATCGACGTCCCGGGCCACACAACCGGTTCCGTCGTCTATCTGTTGGAGGATAAGCTCTTCACAGGCGACGCGGTCGGCACCGGCTATGTCTGGATGCAGATCGGCGACCGCTCCATCGAGGAGTATGTCGATTCCCTGCAGCACCTCAACGACGTGATCGGCGACCGCGACCTGACGCTCTACGGCGGACACACGCAGTACCGCGGCCATATGACCGACCAATATGTGCGCGACATCCTCGAGTGCGCCAAGGGCATCGTGGACGGTTCCATTGAAACCAAACAGTACCTGCGCGGCGGCGTACGCGATGCGAGACAGGCCACCTACGGCACCGCTTCCATCGCTTATCGTCCCGACTGGGTGCAGAAGAACAGCATTTGGGCGGATCTCGTAACGCAGGTGCAGGACGACGGCCAACAGGTCATCCAGGCGGTCGTCACCTATCCGAAGGAGCTTGATGCCTCCGCCGCAGCCATGGCAAAGCGGGCGTATCAGGTCGAAGCGCGCCTCGAAGCGGGCGTTGCCTCCTTCAACCAGGTTGGCATGCGCACCATTTCCGACGTCCAGGTGGACGGAAAGACTGTCACGTTGACCTTTGATAGGGCGGACGGACTGGGAGCGACCAGTTACTTCGACTATATGGCGTTCCAGACGGCTATGTACGACCTGCTCTATACCATCAAACAGACCTCCGACCTCAAGTTTGCCGACGGCACCACCGCCAAGGCGACCCAGTGCACGCAGCGTTCCGTCAAGAACCTGGTTGTGGACGATTTCCAGGCGGCGAGTATTTCCAACGGCAAAACGACCATCCCGTACCGCTATTATGACCCGGTTGCGGTCAACAAGGTGGATAAGGACGGCAAATATCCGCTGATCCTGTTCCTGCACGGCGCGGGCGAATCCGGCACGAACAACATCGCACAGTTGATCGCCAACAAGGGCGCGGTCGCCTGGGCGGAGCCGGACCGCATTGCGGAGAACCCGTGCTACATCCTGGCCCCGCAGAGCAAGGGCTTCTCCATCGGCGGCTGGCAGGGCGAAGGCGTCCCGGCGCTGTTGATCGACATGATTAAGAAGTTTGCCGCGGAGCACCCGCAGGTGGACATGGACCGCATCTATATCGAAGGTATGTCCATGGGAGGCATGGGCACCTGGAACATGATCCTTACCTATCCGGACTTCTTCGCAGCGGCCATCCCGATCTGCGGCATGGTCAACGACTCTGTCTATGAGACGGACAACGGCGCGGCGTTTGATGCGCTGAAAAATCTGCCCATCTGGGTAGCGCATGCAGAGAACGACACCACCGTCAACGTCTCCGGTTCGCAGAAAGCGGTTGCGGCGCTCAAGGCACACGGCAACACCTCTGTGAAGTATTACGAATACCTCGAAGGCTCCATCACCCCGGACCCGCACCACAGCTGGAAGGCCGTGTATGCGGATCAGGAAATCTATAACTGGTTGTTCGAACAGAACAAGGCCAGAACCGACTATGGCAAGATCAATCCGAAGACCCTGTACACCACATGGGATTACGGCAACGGCGTCAAGGCGATCCTCGACTACGATGTGGACCCGATGTATGTGCTGGAGAACGGCAACCAGGCGGTGCTCATTGACACCGGCATGGGACAGGGCAACCTGTACGACTACCTCATGGGAACCCTGAAGAACAAGGACGCGGAGATCAGCGTTCTGCTGACCCATAAGCACGGCGACCACATCGGCCAGCTCAAGGACTTTGTGGGCAGAGACAACGTCAAGCACATCTATATCGGCGAGGACGACGCGGCTTCCGTTCTGAAGATCATGGGCGACGAGGCGGATAAAGTCGTCGCATTGAAGGACGGCGACATGATTCCGTTCGGCGATCAGGCATTTAAGACCATCACGGTTCCGGGCCATACGCTTGGTTCGGTGGTATACCTGCTGGACGGCAAGCTCTTCGTCGGCGACGCAGTCGGCAGCGGCTATGTCTGGATGCAGATCGGCGAGACCTCCATTGAAGAGTATGTCAAATCCTTGCAGCACCTCAACGACGAAGTCGCGGGCTTGGAGCTGACGCTCTACGGCGGCCACACCCAGTACCGCGGCGACATGACCGATCAATACGTGCGCGACATCCTCGAATGTGCCAAAGGCATTGTAGACGGCTCCATCGAAGGCACGCAGTACCTGCGCGGCTTCATTCGCGACGCAAAGGTTGCGACATACGGCACCGCGTCCATCGTCTATGATCCTGCTAGAGTAACCGATTCCTATCCGGTCCAGCTTGTCACCAAGGTGATGGACGACGGTCAGAAGGTCATCCAGGCGGTCGTCACATACCCGAAGGCGGTTGACCCGGCCTCTGTCACAGCGGCTACCTATCAGGTACAGGCGAAGCAGACGGCAGCCAATGCGGCGTTTAACAACATCGGCATGCGTACCGTCACAGGCGTCCAGGTGGACGGCAAGACCGTGACCATCACACTTAATCCGGCGGACGCGCTCGCAGGCACCAGCTACTTCGACGACGGCGCATTCAAAACATTTGTGTATGAACTGTCTTATCAGGTGTCCCAGATCAAGGAAGTCAAACTGTTGGGCGGCGATACTGTTGCCCCGGACGACTTCCAGAGCACTTCCATCAAGAATCTCGTGGTGGACGATTTCCAGAAGGCGACCGTCACCAACGAGAAGGGCAAGACCATCCCGTACCGCTTCTACGACCCGATCAAGTCCGCCAAGGTGGATGCGAATGAGAAGTATCCGGTCGTCGTGTTCCTGCACGGCGCGGGCGAGTGCGGCGACAACAACCTGTCCCACATCATTGCCAACAAGGGCGCAGTTGTCTGGGCAGAGCGCGTGGACATGAATGCGGCTTATGTGCTGGCCCCGCAGTGCCCGAATATGGGAGAGGGCTGGGTCAACGAGGAGAACGAGGCGCTCGTTATGCAGATGCTGAACGAATTCCTCGAGGCGCATAAAGACACCGTGGATCTCAACCGCATCTACATCCAGGGCCTGTCCATGGGCGGCTATGGCACCTGGAAGATCATCCTCGACCATCCGGAGCAGTTTGCAGCGGCCATGCCGATGTGTGGTGGCGTTGCGGACAGCTACTATGCCAATAACGGTGAGGCGTTCAAGGCGATCGCCAACATGCCGATCTGGACCTTCCACAACGCGGACGACGACACCGTTCCGGTAGAGAATACCCGCAAGGTGGTTGCAGCCCTGAAGGCGGCCGGCAGCAAGTGCATCAAGTACGAGGAGTACACCGCAGGTGCGATCTCCCCGTCCCACCAGGTGTGGAAGTATGTGTACAGCAGCGGCACCCCGTACAATTGGCTGTTTGACCAGACGCTCGACCGCTCCGAAAAGCACACGGCCAACCCGTCCCTGCAGTATGTTTCCGAGAGTGTCAAACCGGGTCTCACGCTCATCCGCGATTATGAGCTTGGCCAGATTTGGGTGCTCGAGCAGGGCGACAAGGCGATCGTGATCGATACCGGCATGGGCGCCGGCAACCTTTATGAGTACATTATCAACCATGTATTGGAGAACAAGAACGCGGATATCGACGTGATCCTCACGCACAACCACGGCGACCACATCGGTCAGCTTAGCAGTTTTGTTGGACACGATCAGGTCAAGAATGTCTATGCTGGAAAGGGAGACGAAGCCTCTATTATCAAGAGGATGGGCGTGGATTCCGGCAAGGTCAAAGTCGTCGAGGACGGCGATAAGATCCCATTCGGCAAGGATGTTATCGAAGTAGCGGCACTTCCCGGCCATACGGCAGGTTCTATCGTCCTCTTCCATGGCAGTGACCTGTATACTGGCGACGCAGTCGGCTCCGGCGACCTGTGGATGCAGATCGGCATGTGTTCCATCCAGACTTATATCAAGAATGTTGAGAAGGTTCTGAATAAGATGGGCGACAAGCAGTTCCATGTGTACACCGGCCATGCGGAATATTTGGAGCCCTTTACCGAGGAATACGTGAAGGAGATTAAACTGTGCGCCGAGGGAATCGTAGACGGTTCCATCACTCCGACGATCTACATGAGAAAAGATGCCAGCTATGCAAACTACGGCAGAGCGAACATCGTCTACTTCCCGTATCAGATCCTGGATGCAGATGTCACTGCTCTGAATGAAGCAATTCAGAATGCAGAGGCCCGCGACTCCAGCAGATACACATCCGATTCTTGGAAGAAGCTGACTGATGCAGTTGCGGCTGCTAAGGCGCTGCCTTCCACTGCAACCCAGAACAAGGTCGATGCAGCGGTTAAAGCGATCAATGACGCGATCATGGGTCTCGTGGCAAAACCGGCGTCTTCTTCCGGCGGCGGTTCAAAGACAGTGTATGTATATGAAGGCGGGAACAGCTATGGTGCAGATGGCACAGCGGTTGTTACGCCGGGTACTTCCACCGGAACAGCTGCTCCGTATATCAAGTCTGATACAACGCTTCCGTTCACTGTTAAGCAGGGCCAGGCATACTGCTTCAAGATGACCCTGGTCAACGGCAGCAATCTGCTTCCGGCCTTTACAGTGGGCAACGGCAATGTGTTTAAGACCCAATTCGTTGCGCAGATCGGCAATGATTACTACTTCCGCATTTGGGCTGTCGGCGCTGTCGGCCAGTCTACCGGCGTGTATACCACACTTCCGGGCCAGACGGCGCAGCAGCACTGTGTGGTATCCATTGCGGCGTAAGCGATTTCTTCCGGCTGGGCGCGGTTGATGGGCGACAGAGACAGTTTGCCCGGCAAAGCTGCTTTTCTCTTGGGGCCGCCCGGGAACTTCCTGGGCGGCAACCAGGGAAACAGCATAATTATCTGTTTATAAGTGAGACATATCCTTTTCTTTTTCATCTTCCTTAAACCCATTTTATAAGGAACTGCGGAGAACTGTTCCCGGAGAAATCCGGAGGTTCTCCGCAGTTCCTCTTTTATCATAATCTAGGTGAAGGAAAAGTTGATTTTTAGTTAAAATAACAGTTAAATTCTTCAAAAAAACCGGATTTTTTGCTGATTTGTGATATATTTATGCATATTGCAGCAATTGTTTGTAAAATTCCTTGTAAAAATCTTTGAAATAGAGCTTGCCTTTTATCATATCCTATGTAAAATGTATGATATAGGGAATACTTCAGACTCGTGAATGTTTGGTCTTTGCCCAAATTTAATAAAATTGGACCAAAATTGATGGGAAAGAAGTGACCGATGAGTGTGAAAAATTCAATAGAAAACGGCAAAGCAGGCGAAAGCCTGTGACGCAAAGCTATAGGGTCTTGAAACAGTGATAGCCAGCTGCACAATGCAGTGGACATCGCTGTTTTTTATTTGTATATTGGGGAATTGCAATCGTACGAATAAGAGTTGGGAGTGTGAAAGATGGAATACAATGGCAATGTAGAAGATTTGATTCAGCAATTATCGATTAAAAAGGCTGCGTTCGGCGGCTTTGACCGAGCATCCACATATTCTGCACTACGGGAAGTCGTCCTTCTGTTCCAAAAGAAGCTTGAGGACGCCGAAGAAGAGATAAAGCAGAAAGAGGAAGAAAACCGTGTAATGCGGTTGGAACTGCGCGGCTTGGCAGGAAAGCGCGCGGAGTTTGAACAGCAGGTGAAACTGCTGGCGCAGTCAGTTCAGCACCTCAACAACAGCAAAGTACAAATTGTTCGGGAAGCGGAACAGCGTGCGGAGGAGATCATTCGTGCGGCAGAGGCAGAGACCCAGGAGATCCGGCAAAAGGCCCAGGAAATGCTAAAGGATAGCCAGGAGAAGAAACAACAGATGGTTGCAGCCAGGCAGAGCCTTTCGTCGTCAATCATGCGGCTACAAGAGGCATTGAACGGCCTGTCGGATGAATTTGCCGGATCGGACGGCGCGACGGCAGAACCGGAATCCATCCATGAGTGAGCTGGGTCGTATGTGTTCTGAAGTCCGAGGGTATGCGGATGGATTGGAAAAGGTTGTTGCGGAACTCTCCGTCCGGATTGCCAGGGAGCATCGGAGGAAAAGAAACATCCGGTTGCTGTGGGAGGCGGCGATTACCGCGGCAACAGTTTTTTTGCTCTTCGGCGTGATCTTTGGGATCGCCGTCATAGACGGGGACTCCATGGCGCCGGGGATGCCTGGCGGCAGTGTTGCAGTTTTCCTTCGGATGAGTGGCGCGCCTTCCTCCGGTGACGTTGTGGTCTTTGCGGACCCAAGCGGAAAGGGGTATCTGGTCAAGCGTGTGGTCGCAACAGAAGGTGAAAACGTATCAATTGATCATACGACCGGCACACTCCTGGTTGACGGCGTGCCGGAGAACGAAAACGGGCATTCAGGGGGGACTTATATCGATGGAAACTCCGTGCAGTATCCCTATACCGTGCCGGAGAAGATGATGTTTGTTTTGGGAGACAACCGAAAGGAGTCGAAAGATTCCAGACATTACGGTGCGGTGGATACCCGCTCTGTGGCCGGAAAGGTTTTGCTGGTTATCAAGCGCCCATAAACAAAACGACGGTGGTGGTGATTTATGCTAGAAAATAATACTGGAAAAAATCGTGCGGTGCATCAGTTGGTCTGTATCACATTGGCTGTCCTTTTGGGAATTTCCTTTATCCTGATTCCCCGTGCGGAGACAAAAGATGAGGTCTACGATACAGGCGACAGCGGATATGCCGACTCTTCCCTTTGGGATTCCACTTCTGGAGAAGAGCCAGAATTAGAATTTCGCACGTTGGAGTGGGAAGGAGAGCTAAAGGACAGCGGCATGGGAAACCCCCTCAAGGTGACGGCCAGCGGAGAGTTTTCCGCAGAGGCGGAATTAGAGGTTCGCGCACTGGAAACCGACGAGGCGGAGGCCGTAAAGACCCGCGTTGAAACCGCATTTTCTAAAGAAAATGATCAGACGCTCGCCGCAGAGCAGTATTTTGTACTGCATGTCAAAGAAAACATGGAACAGGCAGGCGAGGCGGCGATTACTGTACAGGGGTTGGAGTTGCCCGAATCGCAGGACAACATAAGAATTTATCAGATCGTCCCGGAAGAGGAAGTACAAAGCCTGGAGATAGAGTCCTATGATCCTGTATCGGATACGCTGGCCATACGTGAAATGCGTCACCCGGGCGTCCTGGCGGTGCTAACGCTGGAAAATAGCAAAGAAAACCATGGCGGCGCGTCTCCCGACCATGGCAGCAGTGGTTCCACAAGTCCGGATGAGAATACCAGCAGCATGCCGGAGGGAAATCAACCGGAGGGAAATTCAACTGAGGGACCAGTGGAGGACGGCCGTCAGGAGGAGTCTTCTGACAACACTCAGGTTGACGGTGAGCTTGACGCAGGCAGAAATAACAGCCCCTCAGAAAATGGGCAGGAGGGCGATGCAGCGGAGGACGTTTCCCCACAGAAGCGGGAATATTCGTTTGAAGGGGAATGGTTCACATTGACCGCATCCCTTTCCGACGATGGAATAATATCCGCGGGGGCAGAGCTGACGGCCCAGACTGTTTCGAATATAGAACAAGAGGTTCCAGAAGGGACAATTTTCCACTTTACCTGTGAACCCCAGTTTATACTCGACAGGAAACCCGCTATGCCAAGTGCGGGAACGGTCACACTGAATATGGAATTGAACGAAAAGGGGTTGGAGACGCTTGCCCTGGGAAGCACGCCGGTGCTCTCTCGTTTGGCGGAATCCGGCTCCGAAGACGGGGCTGCGGATAACACGGCGCTGCCCATCCCCAAACTGGAAGTCTATCGGGAAGGGGAATCCGAGGCAATTGCTGCTGGCAATGCTGCGGGGACACAGGTGGAGTTGACTCTGGATGCAGAAAAGATCTCCACTCCGCTCACGTTTGTTTGGACACTTGACTATCTCAACCTGGAAAATGCACTTCCAGCTGCTGCGGGTGATTTCCGTTATGTGGTGGATGAAGTGCCGGTCATGGTGCAAAGCGGTTGCTGGATGCTGGATACTTTGACGGGACGCAGATTCTATACGTACTGTGTAGACCCGGATAATCCCTATCCGGGTGAGGGCGTGGAATATGACCACGAAGTTCCGGACAGCTTCAGCGATGAAACGCGCAAGCAGCTTGCCCGTATCCTGTATGCGGGTTATCCGAACGATAAACTCCATCTCTCCGAACTGATGCATTCCACGCCGCAATCTAATACGTATGAAATGACCGGCGGATTTTGGACACAGATGCTTGTTTGGGCGATTGTAGAGCCGGATAATCCGAATTACCAAGGGGTTATAGAGTCCAGTGATTATACAAAGGCGCTCTATGAATATGCAGCGACAGGAACGTTAACAGGAGAATTTGCCCCTTATCTTGAAAATACCACGGTGATCACAATAGATCAGGAGCTGCCGGTCCTTTCCCATGTATCGGGTGCCTCTACAACGATCACTTTGCGTTCCAACCAGGAAAGCGCCATCGCCGTTTCGAAAATTCCGGAGGGAATCCGCCTGTATGCGGGTACCTTGGAGGATGGAGAGGAACTTTTAGAAGGGGAAAGCCACCGGATTTTGGAAGGGGAAAACCTTTTCACGATTGTTTATGTTGAGGGTGGGAGCCCAGGACTACAGGAAACCATCCGATTTGAGTTTCACGAGCAGATGGACCTGATCCATTACCAGTCCATTGTTTTATTTGCCACCGACCAAAAGGCAGCCGGCAGGGTCTATCAGCGGATGATGGGATATGATACATATAACGAGGACAATTCCCTGGAGATTACCTATATCCTAGAGCCATATGAAATTCCCAAAACCGGTGGGAGCGGGACACTGGGACTCTACCTGTTGGGGGGCGGTCTGGTGGGCGTGGCTGCGCTTGTGTTTGTGTTTAATGTCCACGGTAGGAAAAAATGTGGTCGAATATCGAAGGCGGAAGGACGATAGATCGACTTCTGAGGATTAAAACAAGGGCTTCTAAACGGGGCCCTTTTTTGAAATCGATTGGAAAAGGCAGGTCGCGACAAATAGGACGGGAATCCACCGTGCGAAACCAAATCAACGCGGGAGAAAATATCTGCGTGTAGGGTGTTTTTGCCGTATAAGGGTGAACCGGACGAAGCAGGATGCAATATTCATGCTGAACAAGGACGGCGTCTTTTAAATTGCAGGATTTCCACCAAAAACAAGGATTGAAATTTGTGGGGCGGCGTGGTATAATCATACTCAGTTTTAATATCCGCCCGTAGCGAAGCTGGATATCGCAGCAGATTCCGATTCTGAAGGCCGGGGGTTCGAATCCCTCCGGGCGGGCCAAAGAAGCAGGTTTTCCTGCAGTATTATGTTCTTGATAGGCAGAATCCCTTCGAATGAGAAGAAGGGATTCGAACCCGAAAGGGTCTAAGCGTAAAGGAAACGTGCCAGTGGCACGTTTTTAGCGAAGAGCGGTGAAGCCCGGTACCGACGCGCAAGCGTGGGTGGGCAAGCCGGTAGCGCGGCAACGCGCGGTAAATCCCTCCGGGCGGGCCAAAGAAGCAGTTTTTCCTGCAGTATGGAAGGAATGGACAATGAAATAGGGAGCGATGAGCCCTGCTACCCCGTGTGGGTCGTGAGGGATTCAATGTTCGCTTTTCATTGTTCTGTTTTCTTTCTGAAAAAGAGACGCACATAACAGCGATTGAATACAATACGGCAGATAGAGTGCCGGAGTGGACGCCCTTTTCCTTTTGAGGAGAGGGTATTTTTATTGTATTCTATTGTATAAAATTGCTTTTATAAAGAAATATAGGAATAAATTTATGGTGGAATAAGATTGGTTGGACTGTAATTGCAGAAAATAGGTTCATTGCGTTCTGTCTTGGATAACATGTGTTTGTGCCGTGTAGCATGTTCGCGATCATTTTGCAATTGATCCAGTCTTGATCAATCCGGACCTGCGCTTTAGAGGAATCTTATTTTGGGAGGAGAATTCTGGGTGAATGTTCTGGTAATTGGGTGCGGCAGGCTGGGCAGACGTCTGGCAGAGCTGCTGGATCACCATGGCCATGATGTCGCAGTGGTTGACTACGATGCGGATGCCTTCCGCATGTTGGACGAAGATTTTAACGGAATGACGGTCACGGGATTTCCGATGGACACCAAGGTGCTTAAAAATGCGGGAATTGAGAGCTGCGACGCGGTGGCGGTATGTACGCCGGACGACAATCTCAATATCACAATCTCGCAAATTGCAAAGGAATTTTTTGGGGTGCGGAATGTTGTGGCACGTATCTCCGACCCTGCGCGCGAAAAGGTGTTTAAGAGGTTTGGCCTTAAGACGGTTTGCCATACAAAGCTTGCGGGCGATGCAATGTTCACCGCGCTGACACAGCCGTGGGACTCGAAGGAAGTCACCTTCGGTACAGCGACCGTGGCTTTCCATGTGAAGGAGGCGGACCGTTCTTGGTATGGAATCCCGCTGAGCCAGTTCCCAGTGCGGGACGGGGAATCGCTGTTTGGCATTGTGCGTCCGGATGGGACCATGCTGCTCAGCGCTGGACGGAAGGATTTGTTTATCTCTGAAAACGATCGTCTGATATTTGCCAATATCATCGACTGACAAGGCGATTGCTTTTGGGCAAACCCTGATAGTCCCTGCGGGATGCGCCACGCTGCCTGCTCGCAGGGCAAATGTATCTGTTTTCAAGAATCCTTTGTATGATAAAGTGGGAATCGCCCATTACAATTAATGATACAATTTGTATTTTGTCTAGTAAAAATACGTATCGTATATTATTGGGGGAAGAAAGATGAGAATAGTCATTGTTGGCGGGGGCAAGCTGGGGTATCATCTGGCATCCAACATGTTGGAACGCAAATACGATGTGCGCCTTGTGGAGAAAAACAAACTCCGCTGCATGCGCCTCGCCAATGACCTGGATGTAGAGGTGATCTGCGGCGACGGCACTGAAATTGAGACGCTCGAGGACGCGGGTACGCAAAACGCGGACTGTTTTATTGCAGTAACAGGCCAGGATCAGGATAACCTGGTTGCGGCACAGCTCGCCAAACGGCAGTTTAAAGCGGTCAAGGTTATCGCGCGGGCCAACGATCCTCGAAATATGGACGCTTTGCGCATCCTGGGCGCGGATATCGCGGTCAGCAGCACGGAGATCATCACCAACCTGATCGAGCAGGAGGTCGATGTGGCGGAAATGCACCTGTTGGCGACGCTTAATAAGGGTCGGGCGGGCATCTGCGCCATGACGCTTCCGCCGGATACAGCGCTGGAGGGCGTGATGTTGAAGGACGTGGACCTGCCGGAAAGCTCGCTGGTGATTTCTATCCTGCGCGGGGAGACCATGATGATCCCGAACGGAAATACGGTCATTCACGCAAACGACGAAATTGTTGCGGTCTGCGAGGGCAAGAGCCAGAAACGGCTTTTAAAAGTACTGCGGGAACGAAGATAAGCAGATTTAATAAAAAATAAGTGTGCGCCATCGCTCGACTCGAATCAAGCGATCCGAATGTACTGCCATACATTTTTAATGTGCTGTACCACAGATGGAGATATGGCCACAGAA
>DBFXIC010000136.1:0-4218 GCA_048455095.1 Anaeromassilibacillus sp. | reverse complement strand
GAGGAAATAAATGATGAAAAAAGAACCCATCGACCCAAAACAGGTAGCGGAACGAATTCTCCAACTTCCCGAGGCAGAAGGGGATGCTATTATCGATGTTGTAAAGCACATGCTGGAAGTGGACATCATTGTGGGCAAAATTCACGCAGATAGGGAAGAGATGAGGAGAATGGTAAAAAAGCTGCTCGAGGAAAGGTCGTTTGTCCTCGCCTGCCTGATGGCATATCGGGCAAATTACATGAAATTGAAATAATTGTGACCTGCCCGGCATTGCCACTAGATCAAACACTTCCCATACTTGAACGCCAGCTTGCGCGCCACCGGCAAGTTGCGATATGCCGCCTGCGCGGTGCCGCGCGCGGTGAACCACAGGAAGCCGATTTCTTCAGACGTGAGGATATGCTGGCTGAATTTGGCCTTGAGCGCCAGTTCCTCAACCCGGGGGTCGATCTCCGCGCCAAAGGCGGCCAGCTCGTTCAGATATGCATAAACCGCCACGGCGGCGCGGTTGACGTCCTGCATGTGGAACCGTTTTTCACGGAGCTTCAGCAGCAGAAGCCGCCGCAGGGCGACCAGCAAAACGGCCCCGCCGGCTGCCAAAGCGCCCATGAGAACACGGAGCAACGGGCCGAAGTCGTGGTGCGCTGTCTCTTCGGGCGCGGAAACCGCACCCGGATCGGAGGAGGCTTCCGGCGTGCTGGAAGGGGTCTCCGGCTCGCTCGATTCCGGCTCGCTGCTGGATTCCGGCTCACTTTCCGATCCGCTGGAAGCGCTGTCCGGATCGCCGTCCGATTCGTTCATATGCCCGAAGGAGAGCTGGACACCCGGCGTGACCTCCAGTGGCTGCCAACCCAGACCGGGCGTATAGATTTCCGCCCAGGCGTGCGCGCGGCGGTCGGGAATATCGGCCCAACCGTCCGCGTCGTAATCCTTCGCCGTCACCGCATATCCCTCGGCATAGCGCGCGGGAACCCCCTGCGCCCGCAGCAGGGCGACGGCGGTGCTGGCGTAGTGGACGCAGTATCCCTTGTGGTTCTCGAACAGGAAATAATCCACGAAATCGCGCCCTTCCGGCGTAAGGCCGGGCGAGAGCGTATAGGTCCCGCTCGTGCGCACAGTCTGCACCACCGCGTCGATCACCGCCTGCTGTCCGGCGGCTTCCACGGTGGGAATCCCGATCTGTGCGCAGTACCATTGTAACTTGTCCCGCAGGTTTTTCGGAAGCTGCGTGTAATGCGTGTTGGCAAACGCGCGATATGTCTGCTCGGCGGAGTTGAAGGGATCTGAAACCAAGCTCAAATCGATGGAGCGTGAAAAATCGGTGAGGTCCCAGGCTTGCAGGGAATAGTCCGTAACCCCAAACGGCGACGTTGCCCGGATGTACGCGTCGTGCACAAAGGATGCGCCGGACAAGTCCTCAGGGCGGGAGGCCAATCCATAAGGGGCGTAGATACAGTTCCGGTTGGCAGCGACGTTCTGTACCTGGATGTCCGTCAGTATAGCACCGTCCTCCGGCTGCGCGTAGAAAGACAGGAGCTGCCCCGCCATATTTTGCGGATTAAAGTAGAGCTGGCTTTCCAATGCCTCGTAGGAGGCGTCGGGCAGGGGTTCCCAGCTCACGCCGGTGTAGAGGCTGCCGGAAAAGGCGTGCAGGTACAGGGGCGTCTTGTTTGGATTTTTGACCCGCAGGACCGTCTGTCCAGTGTACTGCCGGTCGCCCGCCCGGTCCAGGCTGGCGCGCCCTATCTCGCCCAGCTGCGGAGTGGAAAAGAGCGAGGATTGATAAATCCCCTCTTCCAAATCATTGCGGAGCGCTTCAATGGATGCCGGACGCACGTAGGTTTCCTGCGGCATCCATACACTCATCAATACAAGGCAGAGGGCGACGGCAGGGAGGACCGCCAGCGCGACCCGTCCCGCAGCGACAGTCCGGCCAAAGGTGCTGTTTGCACAGAGGCGGCTGAAGAGCAGTGTAGCCCAGAAGCCGAGCAGCATCAGGACGGACGGCCAGGCGGGTGTAATCGTAAATCCCAGTGGGACGAGCAAAAACGGCGCGGTGCCCAACAGGGATAACCAAAAGCTGTGCCGCCGGACGGCCCAACAGAGATAGCACGATAGGAAGAACAATAAAAAGACCAGAAAAACCGTGCAGGCCGCGCTGTAGTCCTGTGAGGGAAGATTCACGCGGTATTGGGGAAAATCAAAGCGGGAATTTTCGCTCAGTGTGGCGAGCACGCGGTTGGTCGAGATCACAAAGCCCTGTAAAAAGTAGCTCCGCAAAAAATAGGCTGCGCCGCAGTAGGCGGCGGAGATTAAAAGCAGCAGCGGAAGCCGCCAGCGCTTTAAGGAAAAGACCGCTAGGAAGAGAAACGCGAACAAAGCGATGCAAAAGGAGACAAAAATCGGCTTAACCGGGATGGAAAACGCGGATACTGTGCACTGCGCCACGCCGAAGAGCGCGAGCAACACCAGCAGCGTATCCGCGAGAAGGGCGGGCACCTTGCTGCGTGAAGGTCCCTTCCAGACCGGATGGTTCAGGGAAATGCCGGCATGGTTCACATCCCTCATGGCGTTTCCTCCCAAACTGTGCCGCTGACGAGATCCTCAATGTGCTGCGGCGTGATATAGAACATGTAAGGATACTGTTTTGTATCCCCCAATCGGACGCGGCATTCCGGAAGCGGGAGCCCTTCCGCCGGCGCGGGATGCGCCAACAGGCTGTTTAAAAGCGTGTAGAACTCGTCCGCACAGGAAATGCGCACCTGCTGGAGCTGCACCGCGTCGGCGTCGTACCACTCCACTTCATGTTCCAAACCGTTCTCCAAAAGAAAGGAGCAGAGCGCGGTCAATTTGTCCAGAATGATGTCCAGCGTGCCAATGTCCCCAAACAGGTCAATCATCACCAGTGCCGCACTGCAAACAGGCAGGCCGAATTCCTTGACCATCAGTTCGCCGGTGCGGGAGGAGAGCTTCCAGTGGACGCTGCGCAGGCGGTCGCCCTCCCGATAAGGACGGACGTCGAAGATTTCAGAGGGATCGTCCCCGGGTTTGACGGCCGAATAGGTGTCGCTCTCCGGGTCGGCTGCGGTGGACGGTTCCAACGGAAGCTCCAACGGTGTCGTATCCGGCAGGATAAACAGGCCCCCTGGTTCGGGCGTCCTGTGCCGGCAGGTGAACAGGCCGAGGAAATCGTAGCAACGGATTTCTTCCAGATAGACGGAAAGCCGGCCGCAGTGCAGGGAAGAGCCGTCCCGTTCTACGCGTTGCTTCCCGTGCAGCGCTGGTAAGAACACCGTTTCCGCCGTTTCCTCTCCGCTGAAGGTGTTGGTATAGCGGAGCCGGAGCCGCACACGCGCCATGGGGAAATATGCCCGGTTTTCCACAAGGAGGCACACCGGGAAGGGCTTCTTCCGGGGCGCAGCGGACAGCGGAAGCTCTACCTGCGCCCGCACGCAGCACATGCCCGGCAGGCTGAGCAGCAGGGAGAGCAGGGGGAGGATCAGCGCGAACACCAGTACGAAAAAGGACAGGTACCCATTAAAAAAGATGTAGAACAACACGGCGCCCACCAGGGCAAGCAGATAGACAAGGCGGCATCTTAGCATAACGCACCTCATTTAACGGCGGGCGCATGGACGCGGTTCAGGATTTTTTGCAGGAGCGCTTCCACGGTGATGTTGCCCATTTTTGCCTGCGGGCTCAGGACGATGCGGTGGCTGATGACGTCCTGGAACACCAGCTGCACGTCGCGGGGGATCACGTAGTCGCGCCCGCTCAAATATGCAGCGGCCTGTGCCATGCGCGTCAGCGCGATGGAGCCGCGAGGGCTCGCACCCAGGCGGATCAGCGGTTCCTGTCGCGTGGCGGCGGTCAGACGCGCAATGTAGTCGTAGAGGCTGTCCGCCAGGTAGATATTTTCCACCGTCCGCTGCATGGCCAAAATTTCCTGTGCGCCCACAACCTTCTGCACGCGTTCCAGCGGATCCCCGCCCTGCTTGCGGCGTAAAATCTCGATCTCATCCTCCAATTTCGGATACCCCATCGTCAGGCAGACCATAAAACGGTCCATCTGGGACTCCGGTAAAAGCTGGGTTCCGGCCGACCCGACGGGATTCTGCGTGGCGATGACGATGTACGGCTTGGGCGTTTCGCGCGTCACGCCGTCCACTGTAATGCGGCCTTCCTCCATCACCTCCAGCAGCGCGGCTTGCGTCTTGC
>DBFXIC010000135.1:0-6157 GCA_048455095.1 Anaeromassilibacillus sp. | reverse complement strand
CACAGGGATACATCACCCATGCCAGCCGGTACCAGCACCTCTTCGTATACTTTACGCACTCCTTCGCCAATGACCATAATATCATTCGGTTCCTGATCCGGTTGATACGGGATACCGATTCCACCGGACAAATTGATGAACGTAATATGTGCTCCAGTCTCTTTCTTCAGACGTACCGCCAGCTCGAATAATACTTTTGCAAGCATCGGATAATACTCATTGGTTACGGTGTTGCTTGCCAGGAATGCATGAATTCCGAAGTTTTCAACGCCTTTTGATTTCATGATCTTGTAAGCCTCGATTATCTGTTCCTCGGTCATACCATATTTAGCATCCCCAGGGTTGTCCATGATAGTATTGCTGATGGCAAATTTTCCGCCGGGATTGTAACGGCAGCTGATGGTCTCTGGAATGCCGGTCAAACCGTTCAGGAAGTCGATATGCGTAAAATCATCCAAATTGATGGTCGCATTCAGCTTCGCGGCATACTGGAAATCCTCCGCCGGCGTCTCGTTAGAGGAGAACATGATGTCGCTGCCGGAAAAGCCGCACGCCTCCGACATCATCAGCTCCGTCAGCGAGGAACAGTCTACGCCGCAACCTTCCTCCTGCAAAATCTTCAGGATAAACGGATTCGGCGTCGCCTTCACCGCAAAATACTCCCGAAAGCCTTTGTTCCACGCAAACGCCTTTTGCAGGTCGCGTGCGCGCGCACGAATGCCCTTTTCATCGTACAGATGGAAAGGCGTCGGGTATTCTTCCACCATCTTCTGCAGCTGTTCATTTGTGACAAACGGTCTCTTCATCTGGCTCCCACTTTCCTTGTTTCAATTTATGCCGCAAGTTAGCATAGATTAACTTTCAAAATCAACGCTTACAGTATAAAAAATATTCCGTTTTTTGTCAAGTTCTGCGCTTATAAACCTTTATACTGCCCCGATTATTCGACCATTTCCAAAAATTCCGCCTCGGAAAGGACCGGCACACCAAGCTGCTGCGCCTTTGTCAGCTTGCTGCCGGCGTCTTCGCCTGCGAGGACATAGCTGGTCTTTTTGGAAACGCTGCTGCTCACCTTGCCGCCCAGCTTTTCGATCGCGGCCGAAGCCTGCGCGCGCGTCATGGTGGGCAGAGTTCCTGTCAGCACGAATGTTTTGCCCGCAAACCGTGTATCGCTCACCACCGTTCGACTCAGCATATTGACGCTCGCATCGCGCAGGCGGCCAATCAGGTGCGCTGTGCTGGACAGGTCAAAGAACTGCCGCACGCTCTCTGCCATGATGCCGCCAAAGCCGTCGATCGCAGCGATTTCCTCCGCGCCCGCCTGGAAAATTGCGTCCATACTACCAAAATGCGCGGAAAGCAACTTTGCCGCCTTTAGGCCGATATGCGGAATTCCCAACGCATAGACCAGACGGTAGAGGTCGTTTTCCCTGCTACGCGCAATTGCCTCCACCAGATTTTGGGAGGACTTCTCCCCCATGCGTTCCAGCTCCTGTAACTGCGCCTGCGTCAGATGATACAGGTCGGCAGGGGACGACACCAGTCCGCGCTCCACCAGCTGCTCGATCACCGCCGGGCCGAGGCCGTCGATATCCATGGCATCGCGGCTGCTGAAATGCACCATGTGGCGCATCAGCTGTGCCGGACATTCAGGGTTGGTACAGCGCATGGCCGCCTCGCCCTCTTCCCGTGTGACCGGGCCACCGCAGGAGGGGCAGACCTCCGGGATGCGGTACGGCTCCGCATCCGAATTGTGTGCTGCTACGGAAACCACTTCCGGGATGATCTCGCCCGCTTTGCGCAGAACCACGATATCGCCTACACGGATATCCTTTTCCGCAATGAAATCCTGATTGTGCAGCGTCGCACGGCTGACGGTCGTACCCGCCAGCGTGACCGGCTCGAACACGCCGGTCGGCGTCAAAACGCCCGTGCGGCCCACGTTGATCTCGATCTCCAGGAGCTTTGTTTCCTTTTCCTCCGGCGGATATTTGAATGCCTCCGCCCATTTGGGGAATTTCGCCGTACTCCCCAGCAGCGTCCGCTGCGCGAAATCGTTGACCTTGATGACCGCGCCGTCTATGGAATAGCCCAGCGTGCCGCGCAGCTCCCCAATGCGCCGCACCTCCTCGATCACCTCCCACATCGTGCGGCAGGCCTTGTAAAAAGGCGGGACGGCAAAACCCAGTTCCTTTAAAAAGTCCAGCGATTCATCGTGGAAATGCAGCTCCTCGCCGTTGACCTGCTGCACGTTGAACACGAAAATGTCCAGCGTGCGCGTTGCGGTAATACGGGGATTCTTCTGCCGCAGGGAACCAGCGGCGGCGTTGCGGGGATTTTTAAAAGGCTTCTCATCGTTCATCTCCTGGCGGGCTGCCAGCTTAAAAAAGCTCTCATGCGACATATAGACCTCACCGCGCACCTCCAGAAAGGGAATGGGGCGGTTGAGTTTGAGCGGCACGGTCCGGATGGTGCGCAGGTTCTCTGTGACGTCCTCGCCCACCAGGCCGTCGCCGCGCGTTGAGCCGCGCACAAACAGACCGTCCCGGTATTCCAGCGAGACGGAAAGGCCATCGAATTTTGGCTCTACGATATACACCGGGTCCTCCACCACACCGCGCACCCGGCGGTCAAAATCTTCCAGCTCTTCCTCGGAAAAAGCGTCGTGTAGGCTCTCCATTGGAACCTCATGCTCGACCTTTTCAAAGGTATTCAGCGGCGCGCCGCCCACGCGCTGGGTGGGAGAATCGGGCTGGATCCACTGGGGATAATCGTTCTCCAGCTGCTGCAGCCGGCGGTACAGCATATCATATTCATAATCGTCGATCTCCGGCGCGTCCTCCACATAATATTTCTGGTTATGATAGTTGATCTGTTCGATCAATTCCTGCATCTGCTGCTTGATCGCTTGTTCGTCCATCGATATTCTCCTTCTTCCGTGCGCATGTCGTCAAAGAGGCCGCCGGGGTACTCCGCCCGGCGGCCTGCATTTGTGAACGTACCGCATGATCCGTTTTCCCATACGCTTTCACAACTTAGTTTGATTATACCCTATCTTGGGTATACCCGTAAAGGAGCCTTGGGAAAAAATGCTATTTAAAATTCGCCATCATCTGTGGCACATCCCCAATGATGACCGTCTCCGCCACGGGAACGTCCGTCTCAATCTCTGTCGTACCATTGAAGGCGGGTGGCAGGAACGAATAGATGCTGGTATGCACGCGCAGGATGATGCGGTGCTTTGTTTGGTTGATCCCGGCGGATTCAAAGGTGCTATCGAAATCCGCCGTCACGTTGCCGCTGAGCGTCAGACGCACGGGAACGGCCGGTCCGCGACCGTGTAGCAACTCACTGCCGAGCAGGGTGCCAAGCGGCACGCCGGTGTCCAGATGCTCGCCCAACTGCTCCTGCACCCGCTGCAAAACCGCCGCCTTGAGCTGGTTCATCTGCGCCATATCCGTAGTGACGGCGAGAATCTGGCCGGAATCCGCGCGCTCTATGTTGACCAGATCGGTATAAGAGACCGCATCAGCGGTCAGCTCCTGCATCACAGCCTCGTTGATCGCCTCCACGGAGGCGGCCCGCGCCTGGTTGGTGACGATGGAACCGACCACGGGGCGCAGCTTGCAATCCAGGAAGAAAAAGATTGCTATGAGCACCAGCAGGACTGCCAGCACCTTTCCCAGCCCGCCGCCGCGTCTCCGGTACGGCCGGGTCCTTCTCCATCGTCTCACTGCGCATCCCTCCCGTTTTCTTCTTTTCCATCATACGCAAAAGGAAAAAAGCTGTGCATGGATTTCGGCCGCAAGATGCAAAAAGGCGCGGAGGGAAATTTCCCTCCGCGCCAGAAAAGCGAGGTAAAATTATTCAGCGTCCGCTGCAGGCGCCTCTTCGGCGGGAGCAGCTTCTTCCTCAGCCGCCGGCTCGAGCAGAGCGCGGATGGAGAGGCTGACACGCTTCTTCTCGAAGTCGATGTCCGTGATCTTTGCCTGGACCTCTTCGCCGACCTTCAGAACATCCTGCGGCTTCTCGATTCTGTGATCCGCAATCTGAGAGATGTGGATCAGGCCATCGATGCCCGGGATGATTCTCGCAAACGCGCCGAATGTGGTCATGCCCACGACCGTGACGTTCGCAACACTGCCGACCGGATAATCGCGCTTGAGAACTTCCCACGGGTTGTCCTCTGCACGCTTGTAGCCAAGGGAAATCTTGCCTTTTTCCGGATCAAGGCCCTTGATATATACCTTGACGGTGTCGCCAACATTAACGACCTCGCTCGGATGCTTGATTCTGCTCCAGGACAGCTCGGAGATATGGATCATGCCATCGATGCCGCCCAGGTCCACAAACGCGCCATAGGCGGTCAGGGACTTGACAACGCCGGTATACTCCTTGCCGACTTCGGCAGTCTCCCAGAACTGATCGGCCAGCGCCTTACGCTCGTCCTTGAGGACGGAACGGATGGAGCCCACCGCACGGCGGCGGCCACGGTTGACCTCGATGATGCGGAAGCGGACTTCCTTCTTCAACAGGCCCTCCAGCGGGTCGTTGCGGGAAGCAGTTGCCTGAGATGCGGGGATAAAGATGCGCACGCCGTTGCTCACAGCGATGACGCCGCCCTTGATAACCTCGGTAACAACACCGGTCAGGATCTCCTGGCTCTCTTCAGCAGCAGCGACGGTATCCCATCCCTTAGCCGCGTCGAGGCGCTTCTTGGAAAGCATGATCGTACCTTCCTGATCGTTGGTGCGCATGATCAGAAGGTCCATTTCGTCGCCGATTTTAACCAGATCTTCGGGTTTCGCGTTCGGGTCTGCAGACAGCTCAGCAGCCGGGATAAATCCAGCCTGTTTCCTTCCAACATCCACATAGACCTCGTTGGGGGCAATGCCGACAACCACACCGTGTACCTTCTCATCTGTATTTAAACTTTTGAGGGATTCTTCAAGCATCTCCTCAAAGCTCGTATCGGCATTCTCCGTTGAATTCGCACCCGCGTTTTCAATAATTTCTGACATGGTAACTAGTACCTCCTTTATAATGCTTGCCGGTGTAGAGGCACCGGCAGTAATGCCAACGGAAGCGGCTCCCTTCAGAGCCGGCAGCGGAAGCTCGTCCGCTGTTTCGATGAGATATGTAGTGCAGTTCTGCCTACAAACATCGCGGAGTTTCGCTGTATTTGAACTTTGCCTGCCGCCGATGACGATCATCGCATCGCAATGCTCGGACAATTCGGCCGCTTCAGATTGACGCTTTGCAGTAGCATTACATATTGTATCAAAAATTGTGGCATTTGTATATACCCTTTTTATGATTTCCAAACAATTTTCCCATTCTGCCACGCTAAAAGTCGTCTGTGCGACAAAACATGCCGGATTATTTTTCAATTCAGAGAAATTGTTTGTGAGATTTTCCAGCTCTTTTGCATCTTTAAATACATAACATGCGCCACAATGCCCCCGAATCCCCTCCACCTCGGGATGGGTAGCGTTTCCCGCAATCAGAACAGTCTGGCCCTTTTGGGACGCCTCTGAAACAATGCGGTGAATTTTTGCCACAAAGGGACAGGTCGCGTCGGCACAGGCGATTTCCTTTTGACCGATTTCCTCCAGCACGGCCTTTGGGACGCCGTGGGAGCGGATGACCAACGTTGCGCCCTCCGGGACCTCTGAAGGAGATTCGACGATCTGCACGCCACGCGATGCCAGCTCCTGTAGCGTCTGCGGATTATGGATAATGGGACCCAGGGTGCACACGCGTTTTCCTTCATCCAGCAACCCAAACACCATCTGTACCGCACGGTCCACGCCGAAACAGAATCCCGCCGATTTTGCCACGGTAATCTTCAAATAGCTCGTCCCCCTTGGTGGTAGGCCTTACAAAAGTTTGCCCGGCCCAACCTGAATTATGAACCTTTCCACAGAAAATGGAAAGGCGCGCGTCACAAAAAGAAGCCGCTTTCACTTAAAAATCAGTTTCTTTTCATGACGCTCTTCTAAAAAACTTCTCACAATGGGAATACAACGCAAACAGTCAATTTTTTTCAAGCAACCCATTTATTTTTTCCGCCAACAGTCCGGCGGCCTCGCGCACACCTTGGAGCGAGTCGTCCGGAAGATTCAGCGCGCGGAACGGAAGCAGTTCTCCAAAGCGC
>DBFXIC010000134.1:0-4684 GCA_048455095.1 Anaeromassilibacillus sp. | reverse complement strand
TTTGCAGGAGCAGGTTGAAATTCAAAAGATCAAAAACGAGGACATGAAACACGCGTTGAACGCCGATGAGGAAGAAACCAAGGAATACATTGAGCGTGTTGCCCGTGAGGACTTGGATTACGCAAAGCCGGGCGAGCGTGTGTTTGTGAATATTGCTGGAGACTAAACCCAGTTGGTTTGGCACAAAAGGCTCTGTTTAAGGAGGAAAACACTTACATATGCAGCTTGAGGTAGGAGCAGTTCTGGAAGGGAAAGTCACAGGGATTACAAAGTTTGGCGCGTTTGTAGAGTTGCCCGGCGGAAAAACCGGCATGGTGCACATCTCAGAGATTGCACCGACATTTGTCAAGGAAATCCGCGATTATGTCACCGAAAATCAAATGGTCAAGGTGAAAGTCCTCAGCATTAGTGAGGAAGGGAAAGTCAGCCTTTCCATGAAAAAGGCTGTTCCACCACCGCCGAAGAGCGCTCCTGTGCAGCGGTCGTGTGGCCGTCCGGGAAACTATGAATGGCAAAGCCGGCGGAATGAGCCTGCAAGCTTTGAGGACATGATGTCCCGTTTTAAGCCGACGAGCGACGAAAAAATGTCCGATTTAAAGCGTACAATGGAATCAAAGCGGGGCGGGTTTTCCAGGCATGGAGGCTCTGGCCAATCAAAATAATTTTATTTATAGAAGCGGAGTGCGTGCACTCCGCTTTTTTATAGGTTATACTATGGAGGATTCACAAATAGTGAACCTTCTATTTGCATGTAATGATTAAAATGAGGAGGAACCAATACATGTTAATTATGAATGCCCGTCTGCACACCATGGCGGGGGCGGATATAGAAAACGGCTATCTCCGCACAGAGGGAACGACCATCGCTGAGTTGGGCGCCATGCCTGTCGCCCCGAAACCAGGGGAGGAGGTTGTGGATGCAAACGGGGCCGGCTTGTATCCTGGCTTTGTGGATGCGCATACCCATGTAGGCATGTGGGAGGATGGCCTCACCTTTGAGGGCGACGACGGCAATGAGGAGACGGATCCCGTAACGCCGCAGCTCCGCGCAATTGATGCGGTCAATCCTGTGGACCGTTGCTTTCGTGAAGCGTTGGGAGCGGGAATTACCACAGTGGTAACAGGTCCGGGAAGCGCCAATGCGATCGGAGGCCAGCTTGCGGCGATCAAAACGTATGGAAGCTGTATCGACCACATGATCGTCAAAGCACCGGTTGCCATCAAGATGGCATTGGGAGAAAACCCAAAGACCGTTTATCACGGAAAAAATCAGGCGCCGTCCACCCGCATGTCCACCGCCGCGCTGATTCGCGAGCAGCTCTATAAGGCAAAGCGGTACCAGGAGGAACTGGAGCGCGCAGAAAAGGACGACGACTTTGATGTACCTGAGTTTGATATGAAATGCGAAGCGCTTCTTCCCGCCCTGCGCGGAGAAATTGAGGTGCATTTTCATGCACACCGTGCAGATGACATTTATACGGCGGTACGGATTTCAAAGGAATTCCAGCTCGATTATGTGGTGATCCACGGCACAGAGGCCCATTTGATCGCAGGAGGGCTTGCAGAGGAGGGAACGCGCGTTCTTTCCGGCCCGTTTCTCTGCGACCGGAGCAAACCGGAACTGCGCAATCAGACCCCGGCAAGCCCCGGGGTGATCTCTGCGGCGGGTGTCCCCACCGCGATTGTCACCGATCATCCGGTTATTCCGATCCAATATCTTCCGCTCTGTGCGGGACTGGCTGTGCGCGAGGGCATGGACTACGATGAGGCGCTGCGGGCGATTACGATCAATCCCGCAAAAATCTGCGGAATCGATCATCGTGTGGGGTCTCTGGAAGTGGGAAAAGATGCGGATTTGGTGCTCTTCGATCAGGATCCACTGACCGTTGCAGCGAAACCAACATTGGTGATTGCCGGTGGAAAACAGGTGCAAACAGGAGGAGGAAACCAACATGCGGGACATTAAAGCGGCGCAGATTACCGATGCGGTCAAGCGGCTTTGCATAGAGGCCAACCGCGTTCTGCCACACGACTTAGAATCTTGTATCCATTGCGCATCGGAGCAGGAGACTTCCCCGCTGGGAAAATCCATCCTGTGCGACCTGTGCGACAATATGGATGCGGCACGGGAGCTGCAGATTCCCGTCTGCCAGGATACCGGTATGGCGGTGGTGTTTGCAGAGATCGGACAAGATGTGCATATCGAAGGGAATTTTGAGGATGCAGTCAATGAGGGTGTGCGGCAGGGCTATGTGGAAGGCCTGCTGCGCTGTTCCGTTGTGGCGGATCCCATCCGGCGCGGTAACACGGGGGATAACACCCCCGCCGTGTTACATACGCGCTTGGTGGAAGGCGATCAAATGACGTTGATGGTTGCTCCAAAGGGCTTTGGCAGTGAAAATATGAGCCGGATCAAGATGTTTACCCCTTCTGCGTCTATGGAGGACATCATCGGTTTTGTGGTGGAAACGGCACGCATGGCGGGAAGCAATCCCTGCCCGCCGATGGTGCTCGGCGTTGGAATCGGCGGAGATTTCGAAAAATGTGCGCTTTTGGCGAAAATGGCGCTCTGCCGCCCGGTATCCGAGCCGAACGAGGACCCATTCTATGCCGAGCTGGAGCAGAAGATGCTGGATGCGGTCAATGCGCTCGGGATCGGCCCGCAGGGGTTTGGAGGAGATACCACGGCCCTCTGTGTACATATTGAGCAGTTTCCCACCCATATTGCAGGACTTCCAGTGGCGGTAAACGTGGGCTGCCATGTAACTCGTCATAAAAAGATTACAATTTAGCCACGAAATACTTTCTTTTATTTAGATAATATGTTATATTATAGGTAATGAAAGGCTCCGGTGCGGGAGTGGTGTTCGGCATCCTTCCCTCTCCATAACGCATTCGGCGTCCCGACAGATCCAATGGCATCAAAATGAAGCACGCGCTGTTCCGGCGTTGTTCCGCCCGGAACGCCTATAAGTAGGAAAGAACCTTCGTTGCGTCTTTGGCTATATCTCGCATGAGGAAAGCTCGGTTGCGTTTTATCGGCGGAGATGGATTTTGAGCATCTGTTGCTTGATTGTCATTTTTATGCTGCTGAAAAATGGACTAAGCCCTGAAATTCCCCGATATGGTCCCGGAGCGGCGGCCCCAGCGGCGCGAATTGAAGAAGGAGATGTTACTATGAAGATTACCATTACCGGAAGAAAGGTTAACTTAAGGGACAATTTTAAAGAGCTCGCTAAGAAAAAGCTGTCCCGCTTCGATCGGATTTTTGATGAGGATGCCGACGCCAATGTGGTGGTAACTCTGGAAAAGAACCGTCAAACGGTTGAAATAACAATTAAGCAGCGCGGTATGATCTACCGTGCGGAGTCCACAGCCTTGGAAATGAACGACGCGCTTGACGATGTAATGGGCGCTCTGGGCAGACAGATTCGTAAAAACAAGACGAAACTGGCCAAAAAAGTCCATTCCGGTGCGATTGATCAGTACCTCAACGACTTCCCTGAGCCCGAGCCTGCGGTGGAAGAAGCCGAGGGTGAGGCGGAGCCGGAATACCGTGTAGTGCGCACCAAGCATTTCTTTGTCAAGCCGCTCAGTGTAGATGAGGCTATTTTACAAATGAATATGTTGGACCACCAGTTCTTTATGTTCCGCAACGAGGGCAGCGGAGAAATCAATGTCGTGTACCGCCGCAAAGATGGCGATTACGGCCTATTGGAGCCGGACGCCGAATAAAATAGAATATTGAAGCAGAAAATCTTTTATTGCGGAGGCTGCAATTTTGCAGCCTCTGCTTTTATATGTCCAAAGATCTCTGTTCCATGCTATAACGAAAAGAAAGCCGACGTCAAATCGACGCCGGCTTTCTAACATGTTATATTGATGGACCATTCAATTGACTTTACCACCTTAAAATAGAGCAAAAAGATGGGAAAACGCCGGAAAAGATCACGCAGAAAGAAGCGAGACACAAATACCGAGCAGCGCCCCACACAGGACTTCAAACGGCGTATGCCCAAGGGAAACCTCCAACGTGCCGATGGATTCCTTGACTTCCGTCATCTTTCCGGAAGAGTCCCGCTCCTCCAGATAATCGGTGATTTGATTAATCGCCTTGGCTTGTTCACCGGCGGCCCGCCGTACGCCCATTGCATCATATAGGACGACTGCCGCAAAAGTTAAAGCCAATGCGGCGATCGGGGAAGCGAAGCCCACCTCCTGGACGGTGGCGATTGCGACAGAACAGCCCAGAGCCGAATGCGCACTCGGCATCCCGCCTGATTCAGACAATCGTTTTAGATTGATTTTCTTATTTTGCAATAAGAAAATCCCTGTTTTAATCAATTGGGAGAGCATCCAGGAGACGAACCCCACATTGATAATTCGGTTGCTGATCAGGAGCTGCCAATTCATTTAGTTTCCTTCTTTCCGTCAGAATGTACGGTAATTTTTCGATAGATCAACAGGCCGATTCCGCTGACCGCCGCTGTAACGGCGAACACCAGGATGGCAAAGGTATAATTTTGCATACCAAGCGCTTCTCCGCCGATAGTGGAAGAGATCACGGACGGGATGCGCGCAATGCTGGAAATGATGAGGAATGTGCGCAATTTCATCGGCGTCATACCGATGAAATAGGTGAGAATATCCTTCGGCGTCCCCGGAATAAAAAACAGGATAAAAA
>DBFXIC010000133.1:0-8542 GCA_048455095.1 Anaeromassilibacillus sp. | reverse complement strand
AGCAGGCCGGCCATTCTGTATTTTCAATAGTGATATTTATCCCTGTATCTCCAAAGAAAAAATGCAGATAGAAACAAAGTCAAAAGCTCTGCGAGCGGAACGGCAAGCCATACGCCAACCTCTTTGAGCACGATCGGAAGTGTCAGTAGGCCGATAACAAGGAACCCGAAGGTCCGTAAAAAGGACAAAGCCGTAGAGATTTTGCCGTTGGACAGTGCGGTGAACAGGGCCGAGGTAAAAATATTGATCCCACAAAAAAGAAAACTGAACGGGAATATCATAAATCCTACCCTGGCGATCTCGTAAATGCGGCTTCCTTTTGGGGAAAAGACGTCGGCCATGGCGGGACCTTCAGCCATAGAGAACACAAAAACCAAGAAGGACACGCTCAGAATAAATGCCATACAGATTTTAAAAATGCGCCTGAGTTGGCTATGATTTTGACTTCCGTGATTGTAGCTGATGACCGGCGCAACACCGATGGAAAAACCGATGTACAATGTTGTGAGCATAAACTGGGAATAGATCATGATGGTGATCGCTGCAACGCCAGCCTCCCCCAACAATCTTATCATAGCTCCGTTAAACAGAAATGTTGTGACGGCGGCGGATAACTGGCTCACCATTTCGGAAGAGCCGTTAAAACAGAGCCTTCCTAAAAGCCTATAATTAAAGGTTGGTCTGCAAAAATACAAAATGCCTTGCCTGTTGCGGGAAAAAAAGAGGATTCCTGCAACAGAGGGAACCAGATAACCAAGGCTTGTAGCGAGCGCCGCGCCGCGGATTCCCCACTGCATGGGAACGATCAAAATAAAATCGAACAGGGCGTTGGTGAGGCCCGCCCCCAGCGTCAGCCAGAAGCCCATTCCCGGTTTCCCCGCGGTAATCAGAAAATTTTGCATGAGAACCTGCAAAATATTGGCTGGGGCGAAAATCAGCAGAACACTGAGATAGTCTTTACAATAGGGAAAGAGCAGTTCGCTTGCACCAAGCCCCTGGATGATCGAATCTAAAAACAGCAGGCCCAGAAAGCTGATGCAGCAGCCGGTCGCCGCACCGACCAACAGCACCATCGTAAAAATGCGCCTTGCCTCCGAATTTTCTCCGTTCCCCATCTTTTTTGCCACGGCTGCACTGCCGCCTGCGGCGAGCATGGAACCCAGACCGACGAGGACATTGACGATCGGGCAGACGATATTGATGGCGGAAAGCGCATATGCATCCACGAAACGGGCGACGAAAATGGTATCGACAATCGTATACAACCCCATAAAAAGCATCATGAAGATGCTGGGAAATGCAAACCGTAGAAGGCCGCACACATGAACAGTTTGGGCGAGTGCATTCTCCGGCTCCTGTTCCCTGTCTTTCACTCCTGTTCCCATCATCGTGTTCCCTCGGGCGGATATTCAATGGATACACGATACGCCTCCTTCGGCAGAATAAACCGTTGTGTGGGATAGCCGAATTCCATAAGCAATTCCGCCTCGGCAAATCCAAGATCTATAATCTCCTTGCGCTGCCCCGTATCTGCCTTGTCCCCTTCCCGGAATGTAGTGATACTAATCTCTTTTCCCATTAAAAGTTCGTCCATCACTTTGCCGAGGAATATTTTGGGGATTTCCTTCTTTCGGTAGAGTGGATGTGTGCCCATAAAATCGATGCTTCCGGTTTCATAGGAAAACAGCATGATTCCAACCGCCGTTTTTCCATCTTTTAAGATCAGTGCTTCCCTGGTGCGAATCCGCGCTCTAAGCGTTTGTACATATTGTTCCTCCTGTAAATGGGGAAAGCCGTCGATCACAAGCCGGACCAATTCCATCCAGCACGGAATATCCGACTCCGACGCAAATACAATATCCTCTTTGCAGATTTCTCTGCTTTCCAACAGATCGTAATGCCCGGAAAACACATATTTTAACTGCAAGGGATAGAATTTTTCATTTTTGCGGTACTGATGGGGCGTTTGTTTATACATCGCTGAAAAGATGGTGGTAAACGCCTGTTGGCTCTCATATCCCGAAAGAAGTGCAATCTCAAGGATTGATTGATCAGAAAATACCAACAGCTTGGCCGCTTCTGTGAGCCGCCTCCACTGGAGACATTCATGGATTGTCATGCCGACGGTTTCTGAAAAAACGCGATGAAGATAATGTTTAGAGTAATAAACCGCCTCAGCGATTTCGTCCAGGTCCAGCCTTTCTGTTAAATGGCTTTCTATGTATGTGATTGCCGCCTGAACTTTCTCAACTTTATCCATGTCGTTCGCCTCCTCTCATGATTTTCTTCGACTATTATAGACGATTTAAAAAATGTTGTTTTCATCTTTCTTGCTCTTGTGGTGTTGCTACAAACTTTCGACCGTTCGCTGCTGAATCCAGACTTCCCTTCGATTTTTAAGGATAGGAACAAAGAACTCGGCATCCATATGCGTGAAATCAGTGGATGCTAAAAGAAGAGTAAATCATAAAGATATTTCTTTTCTATTTTTTGCAGAAACGCTTGACAACTCCGTTCTATTGTAATAGAATGCAAGTATATTCTATTCCAATAGAACGGAGAGATCAACTATGGAAGTCAAATTATTCGATTCGGAACGCCGTGTCATGGAATGCCTGTGGGAGAGCGGCGACCAATCCGCCAAAGCGCTCGCTGACCGTCTTGCCAAACAAGTCGGCTGGAGCAAAACCACCACCTATACCGTAATCAAAAAATGCATCGAAAAGGGGGCGATCCTGCGAAACGATCCCGGTTTTCTCTGCCACGCCCTAGTTAGCCGCGACGCTGTCCTGGAGCAGGAAACAGACGAATTCCTCCAACGAAACTTTGACGGTTCCGCCGACCTGCTGGTGGCCTCCCTGTTGGGACGCAAAAAAATCTCTGCACAAGAAATTGAGAAGATGAAAAAACTGATTCAGGAATTGGAGTGATCGAGATGGCAACGCTGCTCGAAATGAGCATAACCGGCGGCGTTCTGATCGCCGTGATTATTATCGTGCGGGCGCTGGCTATCAACCGGCTCCCAAAAGCAGCTTTTCTAGTATTGTGGGCGGTCGCTCTCTGCCGCCTGTTGCTCCCTTTTTACATTCCCTCCCCCACCAGCATCTATACGACCGTCTCTGGGCTGGACACCATGCCACAAAGGCCCGGCGTACTGATATCCGGCCAGGAAGTCACTGCAACTGCTGAGACAGCCGGTCCATCCTTCACCTTCTTCTGGGCTCTCTGGATTGCTGGAGGGATCCTGTTGGCCGGCACCTTGATTGTGTTCCATCTTCGGAGCCGCCGCAGATACGCTGCATCCCTCCCTTTGGAAGATCCTTTTATTAAGGATTGTTTGGAGGCCCATCGCATCCGCCGCCCTGTGCAGGTCCGGTGTTCTGATCAGATTGAATCGCCCTTGACCTATGGGATTCTGTGGCCGGTCATTCTTCTCCCCAAAAAGATGCTCCGGGAGGACGAGCAGCGGCTCTCCTTCGTTTTGGCGCATGAGATGGCGCATATCCGCAGATTCGACGTCCTAACCAAATGGCTTCTGGCCACTACGCTCTGTATCCATTGGTTCAATCCGCTGGTCTGGGCCATGTATTTGTTGGCAAACCGGGACTTGGAACTCTCTTGTGACGAGCATGTGGTGCTCCGATATGGCCGGGATGCCCGGTCTTCCTATGCACTGACCCTAGTTGAAATGGAAGAACTGCGCGCTCATTTTACGCCCCTGGCCAGCAGTTTCAGCAAAAATGCGCTGAAAGAACGCATCACCGCTATCATGAAAACCCGACCTCTGACCGTTATGAGTTGTGTGACAGCGCTCCTGCTGGTCGCGGCCATCGTCGGGGTGTTCGCCACAACCGCCCCGATGCGGCAAGCTCCGCCGGCGGAGCAGGCCGTAACCGCCCAAGGCAACCAAGGCCCCGTGCGGCAAAAGAGCGCGTCGACGCCCCAGACGGTGGAGAACCACGCATGGGACGGCGAGTGGGAGGACAAGCCCTCTTATACGCAGGCGCAGTATGAGCAGCTGATCGGCGCGCTCAAATTTGAAGGCTATGAGGATATGTCCATCGCGGAGTTTAACCGTAAGGTCCACAGCGTATTAAACGAAGACAATTATAATGAGAACAGTCTTCCCTATATTTATGAAATAGTGCTGATGAGCCTTCCGGATACCGACCCAAACGCCGCCTTCCTGCGCAATACGGTACAGGCTTCTTTGACAGAATACCGCGCCCGACTGAGCGAGGCCTTCTCCAACAAAAAAATTGATCCGGAATTTGAGGGCGCCGCTGAATATCTGATCCAAACCGAAGTCTTCGGCGATATCGTCACCACTGGACACCTTGGAGCGGATTACAGCTTTACCTACCGCATCTTGGATCAAGACCATCTCACCGTGCGGGAGCGGGACGCCTTCCTGCAAAATATGATGCAGACAGCACAATCTTTTTTGGAAGAGAACGTCTCCGAAGCAAAGACAGAGGATGTATTCAAAGAGGCTCTGTCTACGGCAGGAAAAAACGCTTCTAATGAAAAGATCAGCTTTACTGGATGTCAGGTCTATGATCTGAGCAACCGCTATTAACAGGAGGCTGTTTATGAAAATCAACATTCGTCTGGGAACCGTCCTGCTGTCCGCTGCCCTCATCGCAACGTTTTTCATGTCTTGCAGCCCTGCGGAGCCCACGCTAGATTCCACACCGCAAAGTGACATTCATTCTTTATCGGGGACCAGATACCGACACAATTGGTATTGGAGTAACGATCGCAGAGAAACATACACAAAGGCCGATTATGACTTGGTTTGTTCCTTCCAAACAGAAGACTATCAAAAACGCAGTGTCGCTGAATTTGACCGCAATGTGCTGAACTGGGAAGATGAAGAAAAATATCATAAAACCGAGGATGCATTACTGCGCCTTTTCAATTCGCTGCCGGAGGATGATCCGAATGCTGCGTTTATCTTTGGAACCCTTTCAGATACTTGGGATATGTGCAGAACTAAACATTATAATGCCTGCCAGCACGAACAAAATCCACAGCACGGCGATGAAAGCAGTTGTGAAACCTACGGCGACGTCTATGGGGACCAGGTTTTGCTGACCGGCGCCTACGCGAATTTTGATTTTGATTACAGCATCCCCGATGAAACCGCACTGACTGTTGGAGAGCGTGAGAAAATTTTTCAGAGCGTCTCCGACGGTCTTCGGGAATATCTGCAAAAGCAATCGAAAACCGTGCTGCAGAACGAAGAGAAGATGGAAAAAGCGCTGACAGAAGAGCTGAAGCGGTTGCTGAAAGCAATGGACCAAAAACTGGTTTGGTCCGGGAAGTGTAACCTGGGATATTACTGGGAGGAGCCCTATGGCGACGTAGAAGAATCCGTCGCGCAGGCTTATACAGATTCTTTCTCTTCGAATAACGAACATAGGAAATCCTATTCAACGGAACAATATAACCTCGTACTGAAAAAATTAAAATTTGAAGGATACGAGCATACATCTATCGCGGAATTCAACCGGAGGATCCACGCCCTTTTATATGGGGATGAAACCGAAGAAACATTTCTTGAAGCATATGACATGGTGATGTCTTATCTGCCGGAAAATGATTCCAACATAGACTTTTTCCATTCCACGGTGCCGACCTCTCTTGCAGAATATGAGGCTCGTGCCCAAGAGGTCTACAGAGGAAAACAAGTCGATCCAAGTATTTCCGACTGGGTCAGCGCGTCAAAGACGGCGGACGTATTTGGAGATAGCATCGAGGTGGGGATGGCGGAAGCGGATTATACCTACACCTACCGGATTCTCGACGCGGAAAAACTTACAGTCCAGGAACGCGATCAGTTTCTTGCCGCTGTAAAAACCAATGTACAAAAGGAACTCAGGGACTCCCTCAAAAAAGATACTTCCAATGAGGTACATTTTAAGGCCCTATTGGAAACGGCAGGTAAGGCTGCTTCCAATGACAAAATTCAGTTTACAGGCTGTAAAGTGGAATATTACGATTTTACCGATTAACCGAAAGGTCGCATTGTTGCATAGCCCTTCAAAAAACCACATACAAAAACAGCGTCCTTAACGGCCGAAACAGCCGATTAAGGGCGCTATTTTTCGTTCTAAATATTAGGGTGCCGCTTGCTCGTTTCTTTTCTATGATTATAACAGCCATTTTTGCAGCCTGAAAATACAACAAAACTTTTTCTTGCTCATGTAGAGAAAATCCTATGCGTTTTGATAAAACAAAAGACCGCTGACAATGTCAACGGCCTTTTAATGTGGTTGCGGAGGCAGGATTTGAACCTACGACCTTCGGGTTATGAGCCCGACGAGCTACCGGACTGCTCCACTCCGCGATATCTCTGCACCCTCTTGTTGAGTGCAGGATTTATTATACTATACCACTCCGTAAATTGCAAGCCTTTTTTAAGATTTTTTTATTTTTTCTCTCTCAAAGAGCAATGCGATCGCAATTCCAAGCAATATGCACACCACCGCAGCGCCCATTCCGGCTAAAAATATGATAAATTGGCTATCTTCTCGTAATAAGATGGAGTCCCCCTGCTGTTCCAGCTCTGGGGTCGACTGCTCTGCAAGTGTTTCTCCTTTTACGGGATCTGAAACAGTTCTATCGGTCTCCTCCGGTATATAGGCCCCTTCTCCCTTATCGAAATCTGGTCCGTTTACATCTTCTGCAATGGGCTTTATCGGACTCGTCCCCGTAGAGGACGTAGACTTTTTGGAACTTCCCGCAGCTGCATTTTTGGCAAAAGTGTCAGGCGCCTCTGCGCGCAATACAGAAACAATATATTGTTTGATCTCTTTCTTATCCGCAGAACGCACCGCTGCGATGATTTCTGTCGTGCTGCCCGCTTTATAGAGGGTCCTTCGGTTGATTGTCACCGTCGCGCCTTCCGTTGTATTTGCCTGGAAGGTCACAGCTTGTACCTCTGCCCCTACCTGCAAGGTATAATCCAAAATGTCTGGAGAAAAGGCCGGTTCCAGAGAACCCACAGAGGGCTGCAATTCCGTAAGGAAAAAGTCTTCTCGTACCGCCGAAGAGACACTTTCTTCAGCCCGATTAACCGTTACCGTATAAACCCGTTTATTTTTCTTATCAGCTGAAACGGCAGTGATCCGGATGTCCGTAGAAGTCCCTGCACGATTTAATTTCTCCCGGTTTATGCTTGCCGTACCATCCTCCCCAGCTTCTGCCTGAAACGTCATATATTGGACGTCCGGGCCCACGTCAATCGTATACTCCGTAACATTTGGAGAAAAAACCGGCTGCAAATAGCCGACTGATGGCACCAATCGTCTGAGAAACGCTTCCCATTCGGGTTCCTCCGGCTCTTCCGCACGGTTGACATCAACCACATATTGCGTCCTCTGTTTGCGATCTTCTGATAAAACAGTGATGGTGAACGGTGTGGTACTCCCTGCTTTTTGCAGCGTTTTCCGGCTGACACTTACTGTTCCATTTTCTCCGGCCACCGTCTCAAACTCCATACTCGACACTTTGTAGGGGACATCCAACGTATAATGGTATGTATCCATAGAAAAATCGGGTTTCAGTTTTCCCGAAGCGGGCTTTAAGCTCGTAAGATAGGCGCGATCTGATTTTGGGGAAAGCACCTCCAAATCAACAATGCCCTCGCATCCGCGATCTGTTTGCTGGCCTTTCCAATTACAGACCTGATCGACTGTGACTTCCAATGTATTCTTTCCTACTAGTGCTCCATCCTTGATTTCGAATACATAGGTCAAAACTGTCCCAGAAAGGGAAGGTGCATGACCCAAATCGACGTTACAAACGTAAGTACTCCTCACAGGATTGCTGCTCCCATCGGTCTGCAGTGTTCTGCTCTTAATCTGTTCGGAAGGGTCTACCCGCAAGAAGGAGAGACAGGTATCGTCATAATCGATGGAAAGACAAAATCCCGCCACGTCTTCCAATGCATTTTCGGCGTTTACCTTCAGCTTTACTAGTTCCCCCTCGCTATAGGACGCCTGGTCTACAGAAAATACAAACAATGCCTCATCTGCCGCACAACAGGATGTAGAGCCCCTTGACACAAGTATTCCTAATAAACATAAAGAAAAGAGGAAGCCCAACACTCTTTGCAGCATTGTATACCTCCTCTTATCACCTGTTGTATATCCTTTGTTGACCAAACGCTTAGGCTGTTACCGCTTCTGTTGCCATCACACCTGCCATACGCAATTCCCGCAGACGCCGCTTTTTTAAGATTTGCAGACGGAAACGATTATACCGTTGAATCACTGCAAACGGCAAATTCCCAAGTAAAATCAAAAGCGTAAAAAGCAGCCCAACCCAAAGCGAATTTATCAGGAACATCACCACCACGCATAAGCAGTTGGTGAAGTGCATCCACTCCCCGCGACAGGTTTCCATGATGAATTCATCCAAATATTCGATGGACACATCTGTAAGATGCGCCTTGGAGAAGCCGTCCTTTCCGATATGCTGAGGAACCTTATCTTTCCAAAGGTGTATTTTCAGCTTATCCCGGTACCACCGCCCG
>DBFXIC010000132.1:0-6406 GCA_048455095.1 Anaeromassilibacillus sp. | reverse complement strand
GTGTAAAGATGACTCGCAATCATACGCTCGTCGATCTCGTCCGGCTGTATTGCGCCGGATTTTACCTCCTGCGCCAAAAGGCGCATCGCATGGGCCAACTCTGCACGGCCGCCGTAATTCATGGCGATGTTGAGCACCATACCGGTCTTATCCTTGCTGGACTCCTCCACCCGATCGATCAAGTCCCGCAAAACCGGATCAAATACCGAAACGTCCCCGATAAAGCGCGTGCGGATGTTCTCCTCTGTAAAGTCCCGAAGCGCTTCCTCCAGATATTGTTTAAAAAGGCGCATCAAGGCCTTTACTTCCTCCTGCGGCCGTGTCCAATTTTCCGTTGAAAAGGCGTAGACCGTCAGATAGGGAATGCCAATCTGGCTGCAATAGCGCGCAATCGTTCGAAAATTGGAGGCCCCGGCCACATGGCCCGCCGAGCGCGGAAGCCCGCGCTTTTTGGCCCAGCGGCCGTTGCCATCCATAATAATCCCAACATGCCGCGGAAGAAGATCCGTTTTATGCGCATGATTCGAAGCTTTCATTCCATTCGTCCCATCTCTTGTAAGAATATGCAAGCACCTTAGATGTCCATGATCTCTTTTTGCTTCTTTTCAAAGATGGAATCGATTTCTTTTACATATTTGTCTGTGAGATCCTGGGTCTTTTTCTCGCCCTTCTTCAGATCGTCCTCGCTGATCTCGGCCTTTTTCTCCATCGCCTTAAGCTTTTCGATCGCATCGCGGCGAATAGAACGAACCGTAATCTTCGTTTCCTCCGCCATCTTGCTGACCTCTTTGACCAACTCTTTGCGGCGCTCTTCGGTCAACTGCGGGAAAGTCATACGGATGACTTTGCCATCGCTCTGGGGATTGATGCCGATGTCGGAAGACTGGATCGCCTTCTCAATTGCACGACAGACGGACGCATCCCACGGCTGGATGACCAACACGCGTGCTTCCGCCACAGACACCGCCGCCAGCTGGTTGATCGCTGTCGGAGCGCCATAATAGTCCACCTTCACCTTATCGAGTACTGCCGGGTTTGCTCTGCCCACACGGACGCCTGCATACGTGTGTTCGAGGTTCGCGGCGCTCTTTTCCATGCGCTCTTCTGCATTCTTAAGTACTTCTTTCACTGTTCTTCCTCCTTTACGATCGTGCCAATCGGCTCACCGCAGATTGCTTTTGTAATATTTTCAGGTTCCCCAATGCTGAATACCAAAATCGGGATATTGTTGTCCTTGCACATAGTGGCGGCCGTGCTGTCCATCACCTGCAAGTTCTGGTTTAAAACATCCATAAAAGACAGGGTCTCATACTTTACCGCGTCCGGATTTTTCTTCGGGTCGCTGTCATAAACACCATCCACCATGGTCGCTTTCAGAATAATGTCCGCATCGATCTCTGCCGCGCGCAGGGAGGCAGCCGTATCTGTGGAAAAGAACGGATTGCCCGTGCCGCAGCCGAACACCACCACACGGCCCTTTTCCAGGTGCCGCACCGCACGGTTGCGAATATACGGTTCCGCGATCTGCTGCATGGAGATAGCCGTCTGTACGCGCACCGTCAAGCCGAGCTGTTCCAATGCATCTGCTACGCCGAGCGCATTGATCGTCGTTGCCAACATGCCCATATGGTCCGCGCGGGTGCGGTCCATCTGACCGCTAGTGCGGCCGCGCCAGAAGTTTCCGCCGCCCACAACGATGGCAATTTCGACTCCCATATCCACACATTCTTTGATAGGCCGGCAAATGCGTAGAACCGTCTCAAAGTCGATGCCATGCGTCTCATTTCCGGCAAGGGACTCGCCGCTTAACTTCAAAAGAACCCGTTTATATTTAGGCTGCAAATCAAACAACTCCTACTTCAGATTTTGTCCATTGTGTTGTGACTGCTACTATTTTACAATATGCTCCCGGCAAAGTAAAGCCTTTCCTTTGCATTTCACGCATTATTCACAAGTCCGCCACGCAGGCGGTATAGTGCCAAAACCCAATTGACCGTTGAAGAAATTCTACATATGGTCGGGCTCCTGTTTCACTGATGGAGCCTCTTCCATATTCTGCATCAAATTTCCATAAGATATTTGCCCCATCTGCGTCCTTGCAGAAAAAGAACCCAACGAACGGCTGTCCGTCAGGTTCTTCACTCAATACTGCAAAATAAAGCGCTCTAAATCTTCCTTTTTCCCTTGCACAGACCCCTGTACCAGCTCCGGCTTGCCACCGCCGCGTCCGGAAAACGCCTGGTTCAACGCTTTGCCGAGCGGTCGGACGTCGTCGCTTCCTGCAATGGCATACTTCCAGCCCTCTTTCTCATTTCCGGAGAAAACCACCGCCAATTTGGAACGCTCACAAAGTTTCAGACAGAAACTCCGCAGGCTATCTGGGGAAAGCCCCTCCTCAAAGAAACAGGCCCGCTCCTGTCCTTCTGGAATGGACAGCACTTTTTGCGCAAAAATCTTCCCTTGCAGCACATATACCTGTTGACGCAAATCATCCCGCTCCGCAAGCAGACGCTCTACAGCGTCGGTCACTTCTTCCGGCTTTGCGGAAAGAAGCGCAGAAATCGCCGCCACGCTCTTCAATTTTTCATGATAGTCCTCTATGGCACGGCTGCCAAACTGCAACGCCAACCGAACGCCGCCTTTATAACGCTGGAAAGACAGCACCTTGATCACACCCACTTCCCCAGTCCGCGCCGTATGCAAGCCGCAGCAAGCGCAGCAGTCATAACCGGGAACCGTCACGATGCGCACCTCACCGGAGAGCTCCTTTTTGCTGCGGTAATCCAGCTCCGCTAATTGATCCTGCGGCGGATATCCGGCCTGGACAGGCAGATTCTCATAAATTGCCTGGTTAGCCATCCGCTCCATCTGTTCCAATTGTTCTGCGGTGAGTTCCCCGTTAAAATCCACAGTGACCGCCTTTTCTCCCATGTGGAAACCGACGTTATCCAGGTTGAACAGCCGGTGCGTGATGCCGGAGAGGATGTGCTCCCCCGTGTGCTGCTGCATCAATAGGAAGCGGTGCGGCCAGTCGATCTCCCCTTCTACCTCCGCCCCGACCGCAAGCGGGCCGTCCGTTGTATGGACGACATCGCCCCCCTTCTCCTGAACGTCCAGCACGCTTACACCGCCGAGCGTTCCTATATCCGCGGGCTGGCCGCCGCCCTCCGGATAGAATGCTGTACGGTTCAAAGTCACGGCAAATCCGTTTTTGACCGCTTCACAGCCGGTTACGATAGCGGTAAAGCTCTTGATATAGGCATCCTCATAATAAAGCTTCTGCGTTGGCGTCTGTTCCATCGCTGCCGCCCCCTTAAATATCCATTTCGCCCATCAGGCTGCGCATGGCAAGTATGGTCTTTTGCATCAGTTCCTCCAACGGCCAGCCGAGCATGTCCGCGCCGGCCTGAATCACCTCGCGGGAGCAGCCTGCAGCGAAGCTGGGCGTCTTAAATTTCTTCTTGACGGATTTGACCTCCAAATCGGAGACGCTCTTCGACGGACGCATCAGCGCAACCGCGCCGATCAGGCCGGTGAGTTCGTCCGTGGCATAGAGCACCTTTTCCATGATGTGCTCCGGCTTAATGTCCACCATCGGATATGCATGGCTGGCCGTCGCACGGATGATACGCTCGTCAATATCCTGTTCCCGCATGATCTCCTGGCTTTTGATGCAGTGCTGCTCCGGGTACTGCTCAAAATCGAGGTCGTGCAACAGGCCGACCACTTTCCAAAACTCGACTTCGTCCGGGGCTAACTCCTGCGCGAACCAGCCCATCACGCCGGAGACGATTTTCCCGTGCTTGAGATGAAATGCATCGCTGTTGTACCGTTCTAGTAAAGCCTGTGCCTGTTCCATGGTTGGAATCATCATTCTTCATCCTTTCTATTTGACCGGCGGCGTAACCGCCCATTTCATACAATTTTCAAGTTTATTACCAAACACGCGGTATCCCTCTAAAATTTCATTCAGAGGTGCGCGGTGCGTGATGAGAAAATCCGTGTTCAGCTTTCCGCACGCGATCAACTTCATTAACCGCTCGCAGTGAACAGCATCCACGCCCCCTGTCTTAAAGATCAGGTTCTTCCCATACATATCGGGCAGCGGCAAGCTCTGCACCTGCTCATACATGGCGACCAGCGCGACCACCGCGTTGGGCCGGGCAATCTGCCAGGCCGTTTGAAAGGTATCTGCGCCGCCTGCGGCCTCGATCACCGCATCCGCGCCGCGGCCCTGTGTCAATGCGCGCACCGTCTCCTGCGCATCCGTCTTTGCAGGGTCGAGTATCTGCGTCGCAAGGCCGAGCTGCTTTGCAAGTTCCAGACGGTGTGGATCGACGTCCAGCACGATCACTTCACTGGCGCCGAACAATCCTGCGCACATAGATGCACAGAGCCCCACCGGCCCCGCGCCGATTACCGCCACCGTGTCCCCGGGCTGAATCTCCGCCAGCTCTGCGCCGAAATATCCGCTTGAGAGGATATCACCCAGGAACAGCGCCCGTTCATCAGTGACGTTATCCGGAATCCGTGTGAGGCCCGTATCCGCATAAGGCACGCGCACATATTCCGCCTGGCAGCCGTCAATGCGGCAGCCAAGCTCCCATCCGCCGCATTCGCAGTTGTTGATAAATCCCTTGCGACAAAACCAGCAATCCCCGCAGAATGTGATGCAGTTGGCGGCGACGCGTTCGCCCACCCGGCATTTTTTTACTCCGTCGCCCACCGCCACAACCTCTCCAACAAATTCATGGCCAAGTACCGTATCCGGCACGGCGCGGGGGACCGCCCCGTGTAAAATATGCAGGTCACTGGTACAGATGGTAGAAAGCGTCACCCGGACAATAGCGTCGCCTGGGTCCTGCAGCATGGGCACTGGGCGCTCTTCCAGCCGCAAATCTCCCAGTCCATGGTAAACTGCGGCCAACATAGTCGTTTGCATGGAATTCCTCCTATTCTCCAATATATGTAAAGCGACGAAACGTCTCTCCATCCCGCTCTACTAATTCATTCCACATGGATGCCGGACGCACCCAGATGCCCCGCTCTCCGTAGAGCGCCTGGTAGACGACCATCGGCTCCTCTGTCTCGGAATGCCGGGCTACACAAAACACGCGGTACTCACCGCCTTTAAAATGGCGATAACGCCCTGGACAAATTTCTTCCATTTTTCCGCCTTCCCTTTGCAATTATTTTTGATTTTTGATCAGGGTTTTTGTGTTTTCTCCTTCATTCGCTTGACTTTTTTTCCCAACCCTCGTACACTTTGAAAGTAGAAACTTTATTCAAAAAAGAATCCCTGAAAAGAGTCACGGTGCGCAAGCTCCCGATCGATCCCACCGAGTACGGCGATCTTGTCGAGGCTCCAAAGGGGAGCCAGCAGCATTTCCCGCTGTCCATCCCCTGTGACGCGCTCCACCACCGTTTCCTGCGGTAGGAGCTCCAATTGGGAGCATACCGTATCGATATAGGCGTCCCGCGTCATAGGTTTCAGTTTCCCGGCTGCATATTCCTGTGCCAACGGTGTTCCCCGCAAAATGTGCAACAGGTGCAACTTGACTGCATCGGGGCGTAACCGCCCGACTACCTGCGCGGTTTCCAGCATCATGACGCGCGTTTCCCCGGGGAGCCCATCAATCAGATGGATGCACATCCGGACTCCGCGTTCTTTCAGGCACTGGTAGGCAGCGAGGAATTCCGCATAGGAGTGTCCGCGGTTGATTCTCCGGGCTGTTTCGTCGTGGACGGTTTGAAGGCCGAGCTCCACCGTTAGATATGTTCTGCGAGAGAGTTCCGCCAAATAGTCGATCGTAGCTGTTTCCAGCGCATCCGCCCTTGTGGCAATGCTCAGGCCGCAAACGCCCTCTGTCCCAAGCGCTTCTTCATACAAACTGCGCAGGACGGGTAGCGGCGCATAAGTGTTGGTGTGCGCTTGAAAATAGGCGATTACAGGGGCGTCTTTCCACTTTTTGTGGATGCGCGCCTGTTCTATCTGAAGTTGCTCTGTCACACTCAGCTTTGGGCCGGGCGTGAAGGCCCCGCTGCCACCCTGGCAGTAGGCGCACCCTCCGATCCCCCGGGTCCCGTCCAAATTTGGACAGGTAAATCCAGCGTCAATAGACGCCTTGAAAACCCGTTTCCCAAACACCTGTTTCAGGTGATAATAGAGCGTGTGGTACCGCTTATTGTCGTCCGCATACGGAAATGGACGTTCCATCTCTTCCCTTCCTTGCACATTTACAAGTTTTTTTGACAAATCAGCACTTCTTAAGATTTCTTTAAGAAAATCGTGTGCTGTCTTGTAAGATTTTACTTGTAGAATAGCACGCAGAATCAAAAAGTGCAAGGGGCGTATCGATATGACAAAAGAAGGACCACTCTATTTTAACAATCTGATTTCCAGTCC
>DBFXIC010000131.1:0-2794 GCA_048455095.1 Anaeromassilibacillus sp. | reverse complement strand
GAAGAATCTATGAATAACGGTTTTAACAAAGAGCTTTTCATCCGTGAAAACGGATTGAACAAGTACACAAAACTGCTGGACTTTCTGAAGTGCGAAGTAACGCGGAACACATACCGGGAAATCGTGGCGCTGCTCTCCAGCAGCCGCATCCGAAAATTCGTCTACGACGGCGAACGATACCTGATGCTGCGCGAAAGCCTCAATATGCCCGTGCGTATATTTGAAAAATCCGCTTTGGAAAAAGGCTTAAAAGAGCATCAAGCCAAATTCGACATCCCGGCAGAAGCTCTCCTGAGCCTGATTGCCAGATATCAAATTTAAATCGCCTCCTTCCACCACTGCACAGTGAACGCGCCGTATCCGCTGAAACCAATAAAAACCTTTATGGCAGGCGCGGCAGCGTGGTACAATTGTTAAAGGACGGCGCTGTCACGCAGGAATACGCCTACGATGCATACGGCTACATCAACGCCGATGAATTCGGCATCCGGGCTCCGTTCTATGGGTACAACGGCGAGGAACAGAACCCGTTCACGGGCCTGCAGTATCTGCGCGCGCGGTATTACGCCCCGCAGAACGGCGGCTTCATCACACAGGACAGCTTCTCCGGCGTGCTGACGAACGCGCTTTCACAGAACCGGTACGCCTATGCCCACAACAACCCCGTGAACTACGCCGACCCCAGCGGGCATTCCATTTGGGACAGCATCAAAAACGGCGTTACGAATGCGGTCAACTCCGTAAAGAACTTTGTGAGCAGCGTAGCCAACAAGGTTTCATCGGCTGTTTCCACCGCGGTAAATGCAGTCAAGTCTGCTGTCACAGGCACGACAACGAAGACAGTAGCGAACACATCGTCTCCTGTTAAACAGTCATATACCAATACCGCTGTCCGCAAAAAGGCAAGTTCGGCAATCAGCAAGCCGTCAGGTTCTTACTCAAGCGGCGCGGCGGCTGCGGCTGCCCAAAGCGTAACGACGCGCTATTCAAATTCGGTGGTCAATGGCGTGATTGCGGATTCCCGGATTCCGTTTACCAATGCCGCCGGGGAAACGAGGCTCTTGCCCGGCCATTTTGCAGACACGCGGTCTGCTGCACAAGCATTTACACGCCGGGGCTGTGCTGAAGGATTAAAGCATATAAGCAGCCAACAGGGCGTGGAACAGCGCTATGCGAAGGCCCGTAAATTCAAAGAAATCCTTGTTTATTACGGTGATATTTGGCGGGACGAAGAGCATGAGGACATGCAATACGCAGATAAAAGTAAAGATGAGTTGCGTTCTATGCCGTTTATTTCCTGGATGAATTTTATCTACCAAACAGACGCGCAGTACCTCGCCTCATGGAGAGATTTGGCCAAACTTACATCTGTTGGTGATTCTGACATGAGTTTTATACTACAGGATATGATAAGTCACTTTGCAGATGGTACAGGAACAGATTATACCGATCCGATATTGACTCAAAAAGTGGAAGAGCACCAGGTTACTCAAAATTATATGCGTGATTTTACAGAGCAATTTCAAAAGATGCTTAATTGGACAGGAGGAGATGTGAAGGCATTTGCAAATGGTGACACATTTAAAAAGCTATTGCAAAACAATGATGTCTATTTTTCTTCCTATGCATATGGTGGAGGTCCCCTCGACAAAGATACTTTTTCCGGGCTGACGGTGGCAATTCATGGATGGACAGAAAATACAGTGAAATTGACATCTTACAATCAGAATGGGAATGAATATTCGGGAACCCTTCAGTTTACATTTTCTGATAATTTCGGTTTGGATCAGGCCGATATTGTAAAAGATGGTTTTGGGGCCATACCTGGCTTTAAATCATGGTATATCCTTCAACATTATGATAAATATGAAGGAAGATATCAGCCATTTAACGTAGTAGTGACGGTTGATTATGAATTTAGCGGCTCTATTAAATAAGGGATGGAAAAGAAGCCCGGCCAGGCGCCGGGCTTCCAACCCAAATTTATTGGAACAAGGTGGAAATACGATGAAGCGACTGCAGTGTATTTCCGAAAACAAGAAAAAGCTGCAAAAAAAATATTTATCCAGTCTCACTTTTTAGACACAGGTTTTCTCACAAGCCTGTATCTTTTTCTGCCTATAAAGTTCCTCAAATCGAACCGGTGATTTATACGCCAGCGTCTGATGGGGCCGTTGTTCGTTATAGAAGCGCACATACTCGTCCAAGCTCTTTCATGCCTCAGATGAGTAATCCCTTCGATACGCTTCTTCCCGCTTAAGTGAAGCAAAGAATGTCTCGGCTACTGCATTGTCACAGGGACGGCCAGAGCGGGAAAAAGATTGCTTGACGCCGCCCTGCTGAAGCAGCTTAAAAAAGGTGTCAGAGGTATACTGTCCTCCACGGTCACTGTGAAAAGTCAAATCTGTGGGGTTACTCCGCGCTCGGAACGCATCTTTAAATGTAGCTGTTACCAAATGAGTGCTACATTTGCGAGAAACTTGGTATCCCACTACCTTTCTGGAAAATAAGTCGATAATAACACAGAAGTATACCGCATAGCCCTTGATCTTGAAATATGTGATGTCACTGACCCATATCTCATTGGGACGTGTCACGCTGAATTCCTGATCGGCCAAATTGCGTTTCAAGTATTCCTGCCGACTCCGATAGTTTCTTTTGGCATTTTCTCGGATGCTGGTCAAGTCAAGCTCTTGCATGATCTGCCTAATGCGCTTTTCCCTACGCAGATTTCGTTTTCAGCCAGTATAATCCGTATCTTTTCAGCCCTGAAACGCTGTTGACTGTCATCAAA
>DBFXIC010000130.1:0-2599 GCA_048455095.1 Anaeromassilibacillus sp. | reverse complement strand
GTAACCGGCGGTCGCTTTTTAAATAGAATACAAAAAATAAAGGGGCCGTGACGTCACAATCTTTTTTCCATGGGATACAGCCCGTCCACGTCGGGGTAGTCTATGATGTCGTAATAGCCGAGCTTCTGGTAAAACCCATGTGCAGTTTGAGAGGCGCACAGGCAAATCCGCGTTGCCCCGGCCTTGCGCACTGCATGTTCCCCCGCCGCCACCAACCGTCGCCCAATACCAAGCCCGTGCAGGGCGGGAGCGACGAACACCGTCCGAAGCCAGTATTCCTGTTTCTCTTCCCAGGAAGGAAGTGCTCGGAGAACGCCGACCGGAAGGTCCCCTTGCATGGCGACAAACATCCATCCCGGTTCGGAGGCCATCTGTAGGATATGGTCTTTTGTATGTTCCAAAACCAGGCGCTCGATTTCCTCAGGCGGATAATCCCGGCTGTTGACCTCGCGCAGAGCGCGGCAGATCAGTTCCGAAACTATTGCGGCATCCTCCGGCTGAAACGGCCGGATTACCGGATTATTCATAGGCGATTCCTCCCGCCCAATGTTCATTCTGTGATCGGTTTGCATTTGCCGGTGACGCGCTCCATATGAATTTTCCAAACGCCGGTGCGTTTCATACTGCCTGCAATCTCCGTGTCGAAGTGATCCATATGGGTCGGCACATAATGTTCACAGAGCAAGCGCAAAGCCGCAAGTTTTTCTATTTCGTCCGTAACTTCCTGCGCCGTACCGAATACTACGGCGGATTCGTACTGTGTGGTGAACTCATCCGGTGGAATACGCGTGCGGCTTACGGCGGTCAGGCAGACCGCGGGATTCGCGCGAAGATTGTCGATCTTCTGCCCCTCCAAAGCGCAATGAAAATAGAGATCATTGCCGTCACGGACCGTATTGACGGGGATGCAGTACGGCGTGCCGTCGGGATTTACTGTGGCCAGCACGGCATAGACACAGTGGTCCAAAATTTCCTTTGCAAATTCGGGACTTCTTTCCCGGTCTTTTCTTCTCATAGCTTTAAGCCCTCCTCTTATCAATCGTCCGTTATCAAAGATTTCTGTGCCCATTTCCCTCTCTTATATCGCACCCAGGTAAACACGCTGGTGATTACCCACGACAGACCGTTGGCCAGCCAGATACTCCACCGACTGATACGGGGGATGGACATCAATATCATCACCAGAACCACGCGTCCGGTGATCTCTACAACACCGCTGAACAGAGCGTAGTTGGCGTCGCCCACACCGTTGAGCAGATTGCGCAGCATTTGTATAATACCGAATGCCAGAAAGAAGCATCCACTGATACGGATACCGGTCGCGCCGATTGCAATGACATCCGAATCGCAGACGAATAGCCGCATGAGCTGTTTGCCACCAAACCAGAAGAGCGCCAACAGGATTGCGGAATAGGCGGCAATGATGGCAAATGTGGATTGGAGACCTTGCTTGAGGCGGTCAATTTTTCCAGCGCCGGTGTTCTGCGCCGCATAGGTAGCCTGCGCGGTCGCAAGCGCAAAGAGCGGCTGCTGCGCAAGGGTTTCCACGCGCGATGTTACGGTAAACGCTGTGATGACGCTTTCTCCAAATCCGTTGACCGCCCGCTGAATGATCGTGTTGGAGATATGCGTCAGGGAGAATTGAATTCCCACCGGGATGCCAAGGCGCAGGCTTTTTCCAATCAGATGGCGGTTCGGTCTACGATACCGCCAGGCCATTCTAAAATAGGGGATTTGGCGAAAGGCATAGACCATGCACAAAACAGCGGAGACCAGCTGCGCCACCACGGTTGCAGCGGCGACACCGGCAACTCCGAGTCCAAAAACAATGACGAACACCAGGTCCAACCCCATATTGAGAAGGCTGGAAAAGACCAGAAATAGCAGTGGCGTGCGTGTGTCGCCAAGGGAACGGAGCACCGAAAAACAGGTGTAGTACACGGTGACCGGCAGCAGGCCGCACAACAGGATGCGCATGTAGAGGACCGCATTTTTTAAAAGGGAAACCGGGGTATGCAGCAGCATCAAGATCGGTTGTGTTAAAAACAGGCTGATAACGATGGTCGCCGCTGCAACGCCGAGGTTGACATACATGGAATTGGCAATGGAGGCTGCCGCCTTCTGATCGTCTTTTGCGCCGAAATACTGGGCGACCAGAATTCCAGTGGCATTTGTCATGCCCATGGCGAGCGACATAAAGAGCTGGGTAGGGGCGTTGGTCACCCCTACGGACGCCAGCGCGCTTGCGCTGACCCAGTGCCCCAGAACAGCGCTGTCTACCATATTATAAACCTGGTTGAACAGATTCCCAATGACAATGGGCAGGGCGAATTGCAGGAGAAGGATAGCCGGCTTTCCCTCCGTCATCGATATGGCCTTGTGTGTTGTCATGTAATGTCCTCCAAGCGCGTGTTTTGGAATTCCAAGGGAAACCGGCTGCTTGAACCGATGGGGAAATTATTTCATATGGATGAAATAATTTTCCGATCGGACGGCGATTCCTTCATCCGGCAATTGGATGAATATGCAGTTGGCAGGAATGAAAAAAGGCTCGCTAAAGGATTTTAGTATAGTCCTTTCGGCAAATGCTGTCAATGGC
>DBFXIC010000129.1:0-4805 GCA_048455095.1 Anaeromassilibacillus sp. | reverse complement strand
AAAAGGCGGGCGCGTTTGCAAAGGCGCATCATGTGCGCGTGGCGCTGGAAATACATCCGGGCTTCTGCGTGTATAACGTGCCGACGATGCTGCGTCTCCGAGAGGCCGTGGGAGATGCGGTGGGCGCCAATCTGGACCCGTCCCACCTGTTCTGGCAGGGAGTGGACCCGGTGGCGGCAGTGCACGCGCTGCGCGGCTGTATCTACCATTTCCACGCCAAGGACACCTACATAGACCCATATAATACGGCTGTAAACGGCGTGCTTCACACATCGGGCTTCGCCGATACGGCGGCACGCCCCTGGCTGTTCCGCACGGTCGGTTACGGGCACGGGGCACAGACATGGCGTGCCATTTTCAGCGCTCTTCAGCAGGCCGGGTATGACGGCGTGATCTCCATTGAACACGAGGACGCGCTGATGAGCCAGAAAGAAGGGCTGGAAAAGGCCATCCGAGTGCTGCGGGACACGATGATTTTCGACGCGCCCACAGCGGACGTGTACTGGGCATGAGGTGAGCACATGTATCGTTTTGGGTTGATTGGCTACGGGGCCATGGGGAATTATCATGCGCAGCAAATCGGCACGATGCCGGATTTTGCCGTATCCGCCGTATATGACATTGCGCCGGAAAAAAGAGAGAAAGCACGGGCGGAGGGCCGCGATGTCTGCGATTCGCTGGAAGAACTGCTCATGCGGAAGGACGTTGACGCGGTTATCCTTGCGGTGCCGAATAACTTTCACAAGCCGCTCGCTGTCGCGGCAATGCACGCGGGCAAGCACGTTTTGTGCGAAAAACCGGTGATGATGAACAGCCGGGACCTGCTGGAAGTTCTTGCGGTGAGCGAGCAGACCGGAATGCTGTTCACCGTACATCAGAATCGCCGCTGGGACAGGGATTTTTGCATCGTCCGTGAGTGCATTCAAAGCGGCGCACTGGGCTGCCCGTTTTACATTGAAAGCCGTGTGCAGGGCGCGAAGGGCATCCCGGGGGACTGGCGCTGCACACAGGAGGCGGGAGGCGGCATGCTGCTGGATTGGGGCGTCCATCTGCTGGACCAGCTCCTGCTTCTGGCGGACAGCCCGGTCCGCGAGGTATACGCCCATCTGCTCAGCGTCAAATTTCCCGAGGTGGACGACAATTTTAAAGTGATGCTGCGGTTTGAAAACGGCCTTTCCGCATTGGTGGAGGTGGATACCTATACGTTCATTCCCTTGCCGCGCTGGCATGTTTCCGGTGAAAAAGGCACATTGCAGGTGGATGACTTCGCCTGCGGCGGAAAAATGGTGTGCGCGAAAAACACAGAGATGCATTGGGACGAGGGCATCGTGTATACGGCCGCAGGCCCCACGCGTACCATGGCGCCCCGCCCGCGGGAAACAGTGGAGACGCTTTCCCTGCCGCAGGTACAGACGGACGCGCGGGACTATTATGTCAATTTCCGCGACGCACAGCAAGGCGGGAGAGAGCCGGCCGTCACGCACCGGCAGATGCTCGCCGTCATGCGTGTGATCGACGCGATTTTTGTTTCCGCAAAAGAACACAGAGCTGTGAAGCCGGAGGAATGAAATGAAGCTTGCAATTCAGTTGTATACGCTACGGGATATCATCCGGGACGAGGAAACGCTGGCGGATGCCCTGCTGCATCTGCGGCAGATGGGGTATGAAGGCGTGGAGTTCGCGGGGCTTTACGATATCCCGGCTCCGAGGGTCAGGCAGATCGTGGAGCAGACGGGAATGCACGCCCTGAGCTGCCATGTTTCACTGGACGCCATGGAACAGGAGCTTGACGGTGTGCTGGAGGACGCCAGGGCGCTGGGGCTGGATACGGTGGCGATGGCGTGGTCGGCGGCAGACAGCCCGGAGGCGGTCGCCCGCGCGGTCCGTGTGCTGCAGGCGGCGCAGTCAGCGGCGGAGCCGCATGGGGTGCGCATCCTGTACCACAACCATTCCCATGAGTTGCGCCCCGTGGACGGCTGCGCGGCGCTGCCGCTGGAGCATATCATGCAGGCTGTGCCGCTGGAGGCGGATCTGTACTGGGTGTTTTACGCGGGGCTGGACCCTGCGCGCTTTTTACGCGAGAATAACAGCCGCATCGGGCTTTTGCATATCAAGGACGGAAAAAAATCGAAGCCCTTGCCCTGTGCGTTGGGCGAAGGAGAGGCCGATATCGCGGAGATTTGCCTTGCCGCAGCAGACTGCGGCAAGGAATGGCTGATCGTTGAAAACGATGAACCCTCTCCGGATGGACTGCAGGATGCGCGGCGAAGCGCGGAATATCTTCAAAAAATACTGGAGAAATAAAGAAAGTGAAAGCCGGGGCGGCGGCCCCGGCTTTCGTTTTTGGCGCAAAACAGGACGTAAGACCGGTTAAAACAGCTGTTTCAGGAGAACAAAGTCGAAAAACGCAGGGGTTTTATTGACTTTGATTCTTGTCATAAACTATACAATTATAAATTGTATAAAGTCAATAAAACAGGAGGCTTTCATGCGCGTGAAAAAAGGAATGGCATTTTTTCGCTGGCGTGTGTTTTGTTTGCGATGATGGGGCTCCCGGGCTGTGCGCAGAGGGCGGCGCGGAGAGACACAAAAGGCCTGTTTTCCTGGCGGGCGCTTTCGGAAGGGCGTGGGGGCGCGCTGCTGGAGCTGGCGCAAAGCCAGGATATTACAGAGTTCAACGGAACCCTGATCATCTCCGGTGCGTTCGGTTTGTTTAAAGAAGATACTGTGGTGGCGGCGGGAGGTTACGATGCGGGCACACTGGGCGAAGACATGGAGCTTGTTGTCAAGCTCCATGTGTACTGCCGCAACAACCGGCAGCGGTATTCCATCCGGTACGAGCCCAACGCTGTATGCTGGAGCCAGGCGCCGTCCAATATGAAAGACCTGATGAAGCAGCGCCGGCTTTGGCATCTGGGCCTGTCCCAGAGCATGACATCTTATCCGCAGATTTTTGCAAACCCACGTTTCGGGCTTGTGAGCTGGGTGTCGTATATGTATTACCTTCTGTTCGAGCTGCTTTCGCCTGCGATAGAGGTTTTCGGTATCCTCACGGTGGGTTTGGCCGCTTGCTTTGTTTTTTGAATTTTCCGTTTATGGTACGGTATTTTGCGCTGTACACCATTTACGGCGCAGTGATGACGCTTACCGCGTTTTTTCAGCGCATCTACACGCAGAACCTGCAGATCACTCTGCTGGACGCGGTGCGCGCGCTGTGGATGTGCCTGCTGGAAAGCATGTGTTCCGTTATGGGCTTTCATTTTTGCAGCTCACCGGGTTCATCGGCTGCAAAAAGAAAAGGACGCAATGGGTAGAGCACACAGGTAAAACAGCATGAATGGAAATAACGCGTCCATGCGGATGCGGGATAACCTCCGGGCAGGCACCCCGCCGGTCTTCACCGGCGGGGTGCCTGTGTTTTTTAAAGAGGAGGATGCGGCGGGCTTTGCGCACATCGCGGGCTTAGAACGTACGGCGGAGCATATGATAGAGTAGGGCGGGGCTCATATCATAAAACGGAGGCGGGAACATGCGCGCAAGCGAAGGGAAGATAGCAATTTATTCCCGAAAATCAAAATTCACGGGAAAGGGAGAAAGCATCGGTAACCAAATCGAGCTGTGCCGCGAATATATCCGGGCAAACCATGGACAGGTGGACGCAGACGCGGCGGCAGTTTACGAAGATGAGGGCTTTTCCGGCGGGAACCTGGAACGTCCCGCGTTCAAACGTATGCTCCGGGCCGCGCGGGAGCGGAAATTCAAGGCGGTCGTTGTGTACCGGTTGGACCGTATCAGCCGGAACATCAGCGATTTTTCGGGCTTGATCGAAGAACTGAGCAGACTGGATATCGCTTTTGTTTCAATCAAGGAGCAATTCGATACGGGCACGCCCATGGGGCGTGCGATGATGTACATTGCCTCGGTCTTTTCGCAGCTGGAAAGGGAGACGATCGCGGAGCGCATCCGGGATAACATGCATGAACTTGCAAAAACCGGGCGCTGGCTCGGCGGGACAACACCCACAGGATACTGTTCAAAGAGCGTGCGGACGGTGACGGTGGATGGAAAAGCAAAAAAAGCGTGTATGCTGGAGCTGATCCCGGAGGAGGGGGAAACCGTAAAGCTGGTTTACACGCTGTTTGCAGAAACGCACTCCCTTACCGCGACGGAGACGGAGCTGCTGCGGCGGGGTGTGACTACAAAAAACGGAAAAACGTTCACCCGCTTTTCCATCAAGGGGATTCTGCAAAATCCCGTCTACCTGATTTCAGACCAGGCCGCCTACCGGTATTTTATACAACGGCAGGCAGATGTGTTTTCAAATGAAAGGGAATTCGACGGCATACATGGGGTCCTGGCATACAATCGTACCGATCAAAGCAAAGGGAAAAACACGGTATATCTTCCGGTCAGTGAATGGATCGTATCCGTGGGGAAACACCGGGGGCTTATCTCTTCAGAGGTTTGGCTGGAAGCACAGGCCGCGCTGGAGCACAACAGATCCAAGGCATACCGCAGGCCGCGCAGCAACGAGGCGCTGCTGACGGGCCTATTGTTTTGCCGCTGCGGCGGCAGAATGTATCCCAAGCTTTCGAAGCGGAGCCTCGCGGACGGAACGCGGAGCTATACCTATGTATGCCGGGAAAAAGAGCGGAGCCGCCGAAGCCTTTGCGATGGAAAAAACGCGGATGGAAATATGCTCGACAGTGCCGTTTTACAGGCGATCGGAGCGCTGGCGGAGGATAAAGCAGGCTTTGCCGGCCGCCTTGCACAAAGCAAAGGGGGTTCTATGGGGGGACCGGGCC
>DBFXIC010000128.1:0-9243 GCA_048455095.1 Anaeromassilibacillus sp. | reverse complement strand
GGTTATATTGCATAGTTTGATTTCCATATGTTAGTGCAAAAATAGTGATTCTTGATTTTCAAGTGCATTCAACATTATACTATATCCAGTTCAATATTCAAGCCGATAAGCGAATCAAGCCGCTAACAATGTTTCCTGTTTTTGGTATTGGTGAAATTTTGCCAAGGGGAGCATGGAGAGCGGATAACGTGCGGTTTGGGTACGTTTTACTCCAAAAACTGGCCGGGGGCGGAAAGGGGGAAGATCGATAGCAAACAGGCGGCCTTGAGGGTGTCCCGCCGCGGAAGAACGATTCCAGTATGCATTCTAAAAGCGGATTCCGTGTGCAGAATTTCCCGGTTGGCGATGTGATCCATCAATTATATGGAGAGGGTCGTCAAAGGGGTCCCGGTTTTGGGGATTGTAATTGAAAAAGGGTTTGAAGACGCGATTTCAAAACAAAGGAGAATTGTACTATGAAAAGGTTCCGTAAAGTCCTTTCGTTGATCCTGGCGTGTTCCATGATCGCCGGATCAACTGCGACTACGGCATTTGCGGCATCGCCGACAGACGAAGTGTCTGAGCGCGAGTCCCGCAACGCCAATCTTTCCAGAAGAATTGCCGCACAGGGCATGGTCCTTCTGGAGAACGAGAACAATGCGCTCCCGATCGCACTGCGCAGCAAGGTCGCCCTCTACGGTGGCGGCGCATATGCAACGGTCAAGGGCGGCACCGGTTCCGGCGACGTCAACCAGCGTTATGTTGTAAGCGTTTGGGACGGCCTGAAAAACGCGGGCTACAAGATTACCAGCGAAGACTGGCTGAACGATTATAAAGCCGCTTACGACGAAGGAAAAGAAAATTGGGGCGGCGGCATGTGGGGCAGCTTCTCCCTGCCGGATACCGAGATTACCGACGAGAACATCGCGGCGGCCTCCGGTGCGGATACAGCGGTTTATGTTATTTCCCGCAACTCCGGCGAAGGAGCTGACCGTAAGAACGAAAAGGGCGACTACCAGTTGACCGACATCGAATACGACAACCTCGCCAAGCTGGGCAAGAGCTTTGAAAACGTCGTTGTCGTCCTGAACGTGGGCGGTATCATTGACACCAAGTTCTTTAAGGAGATCGACGGGCTCGATTCCCTGCTCCTGATGAGCCAGGCCGGTATGGAGGGCGGCAACGCGGTTGCGGACGTCATCTCCGGTAAGGTCACCCCGTCCGGCAAACTGACGGACACCTGGGCGAAGAACTACGAGGATTATCCGTCCTCCGCGACGTTCAGCAGCAACGACGGCAACACCGACACCGAAACGTATGAGGACGACATCTATGTCGGCTACCGGTATTTCGACAGCTTCCGCGTGGAGCCGCAGTACGAGTTCGGCTATGGCAAGTCCTACACCACCTTTGATACGCAGATCAACTATGTCAAGGCAGATGAAAAGACCGTCACTGTGAACGCGACCATCGTCAACACCGGCAATACATATTCCGGTAAGGAAGTTTTGGAAGTCTACTTCTCCGCCCCGGACGGCAAACTGGAAAAGCCGTATCAGGAGCTGGCGGGCTATGCCAAGACGGATGAATTGGCGCCGGGCGCACAGCAGACATTGACCGTTTCTTTCCCGCTGACGGAGATGTCCTCCTATGACGAGGAGCGGGCGGCCTATATCCTGGAGCGCGGCATGTACACCATCCAGGCGGGCAATTCCTCTCGCAACACGCAGGTCGGCGGCGTGCTCAATATCAATAAGACCGTCGTAACCGAGCAGCTCAGCAACCAGCTCGTCCTTCCGGACGACGTGGAGCTGAACCCGATCAGCCCGAACGCCGAGCCGGCCACGCTTGCGCAGGCTAAGGCAGCCGGCATGGAAATCATCAATATCGATGCTTCCAAGATCGAGAAGGTCAACAACGCTTCCCCGTATGACGACGAGACGGTCACCACTTATCGCGTCGAAGGCGAAGAGAAAGAAGACAGCAATTTCAACGGCAGCCATCCGGTTGTGGAAAAAACTGTTCAGAAAATTGAGAACCCGAACCTCAAGGGCGTCTATGACGGCGACTATACCCTAGAAGAATTCGTCGCGCAGATGAGCATCGAAGAGCTCGCCACCCTCGCAGAGGGCATTGGCTGGGGCACGGGCGGCACGCCGGTCATCGGTTCCGAATCCGACTCCGTCCCGGGAGCGGCAGGCGAGACCACGAAAAATTATCTGAAGGATTTGGGCATCCCGAATATCGTCCTGGCGGACGGACCGGCCGGTGTCCGCATCAGCCAGAGTTTTGAGGGCGAAAACGCTGAAACAGGCGAGAAACAGACCTATTATCAGTTCTGTACCGCATGGCCAATCGGCACCCTGTTGGCGCAGACCTGGGACGCGGATCTCATTAAAGAGATGGGCAAGGCGTTCGGCGAAGAGCTGCAGGAAATGGGCGTCACCCTCCTGTTGGCCCCCGGCATGAACATCCACCGCAACCCGCTGTGCGGCCGTAACTTCGAGTATTATTCCGAAGATCCGCTGGTCGCCGGCATGACCGCCGCCTATGAGACCAGAGGTGTGCAGTCCAACAAGGGCGTCGGTGTGACTATCAAGCACTACGCGGCCAATAACCAGGAAAACAACCGCAACGCGGTCGACACGTTTGTCACCGAACGCGCGCTCCGCGAAATCTACCTCAAGGGCTTTGAAATCGCAGTGAAAAATGCGCAGCCCATGTCGATCATGACCTCCTACAACCTCATTAACCATCAGCCGGCGGCGGACAGCTATGACCTGTGCACCGACTTTGCGCGCGGCGAATGGGGCTTCAAGGGCGTCATCATGACCGACTGGGGCGGCGGACAGTCCCATCCCGACATCTCCATGCATGCAGGCAATGACCTGATCATGCCCGGCGGCTCCGCTGCCACGATCATCTCCGGCGCGATGAAGGTTCCGGCAGAGTTCAATGCGGATGGCTCCATCCTCGTGAAGGAATCCTCTGGCTGGTGGGGACCGACGAAAGTCGAGCAGTGGAACGACTTTGTCCCGGTGAAATACGCCGAGGGCGAAAACTGCGGCGTGGAAGGCTGCACCGAAACCAAATATAAGCACACCCATGACGCGGACGGCAAGATCGTCTATGAGGGTGCTTATAAAGAAGACACCATCACCAAGGGCGACATCCAGAAGAGCGCCATCAATATACTCAACATCATCATGCAGTCCAACAACATGGGCAGTGTGCACGGCGTTGAAATCGGCAACTACAACGACCAGTTCGACGACCTGAAAGACTACATTACCATTGAGAAGTCCAACGTCATGGGCGGCGGCTACACCGTCACCAAGATGGACGACGAAAACGGCGGCTACTACAAGGTCGAGAACAAGGGCGGCGCAACCCTCGGCGTGATGGACAAAGATATCCTGATCGAAAAAGACGGTTACGCATTTAAGGATCTGAACGGCAACGGCACGCTGGACGTCTACGAAGACTGGCGCCTGGATACCGAAGCCCGTGCGGACGACCTGGCCAAGAAGATGGTCGCTGACGGCGAAGAGGGCATCGCGGCAATCGCAGGCTTGATGCTGTACAGCAGCCACCAGGCCGTACAGAGCGAAAACCTCACCGACGCACAGCGCAAGTTCCTCGATGAAGACAACCTGCGCGCAGTGCTGATCACCTCCGTGAAATCTCCGGAAATCGCGGCGAAGTGGAACAACAACGCCCAGGCGTTCGTGGAAGGCCTCGGCTACGGCATCCCGGTCAACACCAGTTCTGACCCGCGTCACGGCGCAAGCGGCAAGAGCGACATGGAATATATCGCAGGCCAGGGCGGCACGATCTCCCTGTGGCCGGATTCCATCGGCCTCGCGGCGACCTTTGATCCCGACATCGTCGAGCGCTTCGGCGACATCGCTTCTCAGGAATACCGCGCACTGGGCATCGCAACCGCACTGTCCCCGCAGATCGACCTCGCGACCGAGCCCAGATGGTCCCGCGTCAGCGGCACCTTCGGCGAGAACAGCGACCTCGATACTGACATGGCACGCGCCTATGTCGACGGCTTCCAGACCACGTATGACACCTTGAATCCGTGGGGCGACGCCAGCGTCAACGCCATGGTTAAGCACTGGCCGTCCGGCGGTCCTGAAGAGGGCGGACGTGACGGACACTATGGATACGGCAAGTACGCCGTGTATCCGGGCGACAATCTCGACGAGCATGTAAAGGCGTTCACAGAGGGCGCGTTTAAGCTGAACAACGGCACCGGATATGCAACTGCGGTTATGCCGTACTACACCATTTCCTACGATCAGACGCCCGACGGCACGAACGTCGGCAACTCCTACAACAAGTACATCATCACCGACCTGCTCCGCGAAAAGTATGGCTATGACGGCGTCGTCTGCACCGACTGGATGATCACCGCCGACGCTAAAAATGACGCGGCGTTCACCGGCAAGTGCTGGGGCGTGGAAGACCTGACGGTTGACGAGCGCCACTACATGGTCCTGCAGGCTGGCGTCGACCAGTTCGGCGGCAACAACGATAAGGACCCGGTGATCGCAGCCTACAACATGTGGGTAGAAGACAAGGGCAAGGATTCCGCAGATCAGCGCTTTGAGGATTCTGCACGCAGACTTCTCCGCAACATCTTCAATCCGGGCCTGTTCGAGAATCCGTATCTTGATCCCACCGAGTCTGAAGAAATTGTGGGCAACGAAGAGTTCATGGCCGAAGGCTATGACGCGCAGGTGAAATCCGTCGTCATGCTGAAGAACGCCAACGGCACCGTCGCTCCGGCAGCGGAAGACAAGAAAGAAACCGTCTACCTGGCCAAAAATGCGAACGGCAAGTACAGCATGAGCGAAGAAGTTGTTTCCAAGTATTACAACATCACCGACGATCCGGCAGAGGCGGACTTTGCAATCGTTGGTATGACCAAGCCCAATGGCGGCAGCGGTTACAGCACCGCTGACTTGGCGGCAGGCGGCAACGGCTATCTGCCGATCACCCTGCAGTACGGCGAATACACCGCCGACACCGCACGCGATCCGAGCATCGCATCCGACCCCGGCGCAGAGTTCATCGACTCCACAACGGGCGAAGTTGTGTATGTCGACGGCGTCGAAAACCGCTCCTACAAGGGCAAGACCGTTACCGCAAGCAACTACTCCGAGCTTGAGAAACTCCAGGCGGCCAAGGAAGCCATGGGCGACAAGCCGGTCGTGGTTTACATGAAGCTCTCTAACCCGATGGTGTGGTCCGAAGTGGAACCGCTTGCAGACGCAATCGTTGCGGGCTATGGCGTCCAGGATCAGGCCGCGATGGACATCATCTCCGGTACGACCGAACCCTCCGGCCTCCTGCCGATGCAGCAGCCGAAGAACATGGAGACCGTGGAAGCGCAGTTCGAAGACGTGGGCCAGGATATGGAATGCTATGTGGATGCACAGGGCAACACCTATGACTTTGGCTACGGACTCAACTGGGCCGGCCAGATCTTTGACGAGCGCACCGACAAGTACGCCAGCTTCTCCGGCACAAACTTCAACAAGAAGCCCGCAGCGTTCTTCACCAAGAACGTCAAGGTCTTTGTGAACGGCGAAGAGAACAAGATCGCAGAGCTCACCGGCAAACTGACCGGCAGCTTTGAGGACGGCGAGAAGGTCGAAATCTCCTTCCAGCCTTATGTTGCGGGCAGAGAGTTCGCTCGCATCTATCTCAACGGCAAGGAAGTCGACTTCACCGATACCAAGAATTACAGCTACAGCTTCAAGTATGACAAGGCCAACCAGTACAGCTTCGTGTTTGTCATCGTCGACAAGCAGATCCTCGCGACCACCATCAAGGCGGCCAACGAGTGCGGAGACGAGTACGACGCGGCGATTCCGGAAGTACAGGACATCTTCGACGCGGCGATGGATCAGGCCAACAAGGTTTACAAGGACATCCATGCATCCCAGGCGGAAATCGACAATGCCTGGAGCGACCTGATGGACGCTCTGCACCTGCTCAGCTTTGCAGAGGGCGACCTCACCGAGCTGAAGGACCTCGTAGAGGTGGCGGAGAAGATTAAGCTCGACGAGTTCTATGGCGACAAGGAAGCCTTCACGGCAGCCCTGGAAGCAGCGAAGGAACTCTGCAAGGAAGAGCATCCGCTGGCAGCGGAGATCGAAGCAGCCTACGACAACCTGCGCGAAGCGATCGACAACCTGACCCGCATTGCGGATAAGAGCGAGCTGCAGATGGTCGTCGACAAGGCGAACAGCTATGACATGAGCAAGTACATCGACAACGACGCCAAGGCGGAACTGCCCGAGGCGATCAAGGCCGCACAGGCCGTCCTGGACGACCAGAAAGCGACCCAGGAAGAGGTTGACGCACAGGCTATCGCTCTCAGCACCGTGCTGACGGAACTGCGCCTGAAGGCAGACAAGACCGAGCTTAGCCGCCTGTTGAGCAAGATCAACGCACTGGATACCAGCAAGTACAGCAAGGCGTCTGTGGCGAAGCTGATGGATCTGGCCGACGAGCTCAATGAATTGGCAGAGGACAACAGCCTGACCGGAGAAGACCAGAGCAAGATCGACAAGCTGGTCGACAAGGGCAATAAGCTGTTTGCAGCACTGGTTCCGAACGGCTCCTCCAATTCTTCTTCCAGCAGCAAGGGCAGCAGCAGTAAGGGCAGCAAGGGTGGCAACGCCTCCGCTACGGCTTATGGCTCCGAGGGCACCGCAGTTGTCGGCGCAGCAACCGCTGCACAGGCAGCCGCAAAGGTTATCTCCGATACCACGGTCAACTTCACTCTGAAGAGAGGCAGCGCATACTGCTTCAAGATGACGGTTGTGAACAGCGATGCAACGCCGAGCTTCACGGTCGGCAACGGCAGCGTGCTCAAGACCCAGTTCGTCGCCAAGGTTGGCAACGACTACTACTACAGAGTGTACGCAGTTGGAGCGCCTGGCCAGAGCACCGGCGTTTATACCACGCTGGCAGGCCAGACCGCAAAGCATTGCGCAGTGACCATCGGTTAAGGATCAAACATCCTCCGATTATCCCCAAAGATTCCATCGGGAACCATCCGGTCCCGGTGTAGTGGGAAGCCCCCGGCCATTGGCCGGGGGCTTTTCCGTGTCTGATGCATCCATCTTTCCGGTGCTCCGTTTCGCCTGTCTGCCTGCTGTGGCGCAGGCTGCCAGCGGAACGCGCTGCACTTTTTCTGTGTGTTCCGTTTCACCTGCCCTGTATGCGTCCATGGCAATTCCATCTATGCCCTGTTTTCCGCAAGAAGGGCGCGCAGTTTTATTTTTCAGGTGGGTGGGGATCATTTTGGTTGGGTCTGGGGGCATCAGACAGCCCATCTGTTTTCCGGCAGGGGTTCATAGAAATTTTCCTTGCCAACATGCCCGCCGGTGTGCTATCATAAAAACAATCGAATAAGGGGAATGAGGTTCTCCCCCGGCGTCTGTCGAAACCGCTTTTTAAGCTGATGACTTCTGTGATGAAAATCGCAGGGGCACCAGCTTTTTTTGTGCCCCTTTGTTCGGATGCAGGGGGAAATGGGCGGATGAACCTGTGAAAACGCGGCGTTTTCGCAAAATCGCCGCACCCGGTTCCGGTTTGCGGTCTTTGAAGCGCTGCGGCGGGCGGTTTTCCTGGGCCCGCAGCGCGCAAGGGAGGAGTCCTTGTATATGTGTGAAAAATCATGAGGGGGTATTTTGATGTTATTTAGTCTCGCGCTTATTTTTCTCTGCGGCATGGTGTTGGGGTCCATTTTCCAAAAACTGCGCCTTCCTCCCCTGCTCGGCATGCTGCTCACCGGCATCCTTTTGGGGCCGTACGCGCTCAATCTGCTGGACCCATCCATCCTCTCGATCTCCGCCGACCTGCGGCAGCTCGCGCTGATCATCATTTTGACGCGCGCCGGGCTAAATCTCGACATTTCCGATCTGAAAAAAGTCGGCCGTCCAGCCGTTTTGCTGTGCTTTGTGCCCGCCAGCTTTGAGATCGCCGGGATGCTGCTGCTCGCACCGCCTCTGTTGGGGATTAGCCTACTGGATGCGGCGATCATGGGTACGGTGGTGGCAGCGGTCTCCCCAGCGGTCGTGGTGCCGAAGATGCTCAAGCTGATGGAGGAAGGGTACGGGACAAAGCAGAGTATCCCGCAGATGATCATGGCAGGCGCATCCGTGGATGATGTATTCGTGATCGTGCTGTTCACTTCGTTCACCGGGCTGGCGGGCGGCGGGTCCATTTCTCCGCTCGATTTTGTGCGGATTCCCACATCAATTGTATTGGGATTGGGCGGCGGCGTGTTGTGCGGCATGCTGATGGCTGTATTTTTTGAAAGGGTCCACATGCGGGACAGCATGAAAGTCATCCTAATTTTAAGCCTGTCCTGCCTACTGGTCACGCTGGAACACGCAGTCACGGGCGTCGTGGGCTTTTCCGGCCTGCTTGCAATTATGAGCATGGGCGCCGCTTTGCAGAGGGGACGCAAGGAGGTGGCGGTGCGTTTGTCCGCCAAATATGCAAAGCTCTGGGTGGCGGCGGAGCTGTTGCTGTTTGTCCTGGTCGGTGCGGCGGTGGACGTCCAATATGCGGCGGCGTCCGGTTTGGCGGCGGTCGTGCTGATCTTCGGTGCGATAGCGTTCCGGATGCTGGGTGTGTTCATCTGCCTGCTGAGGACGAAGCTCCTGAAAAAAGAGCGCCTGTTCTGCATGATCGCCTATTGCCCGAAGGCCACGGTGCAGGCGGCAATCGGATCGGTACCGCTCGCCATGGGCCTGAGCTGCGGCCAGATTGTGCTGACGGTCGCTGTCCTCGCGATTTTGATCACCGCGCCGCTGGGTGCGTTCGCCATCGACCGTACCTATCGGAGATTCCTTGAAAAAGACAATGCCTGAAAATTTATAAAGACTTGTCCCTTTGTGGAGACTGTGCTTTCCCAAAGGATTTCTCCCCATAAGGCGTGCCCAGGACAAAAATCGACCGGTCCATCGGGGGAATGTAACAAAATAGGTATCTACCTATCATTTCAAAGGGCTGGAGCGCTGTAACGGAGGATCATTTTGGGATGGCTATGGCGGTAAGCGATGTTTTTACCTAAAAATAAAAAACGTTTTGTAAGACTCTGGGGAGGAAGAGACGCTAAAAAGCGGCGATCCTCCCCTTTTTGTTGATTTTTTAGAAAAGTAAGCCCGCAAAAACGGTATATCCGCAACGATATGCAATTTTTAAGGAGTAACAAAATTTTTCATTGTAAGT
>DBFXIC010000127.1:0-6920 GCA_048455095.1 Anaeromassilibacillus sp. | reverse complement strand
CCAGGATAGTAACCAAGACGGTATCGGAGACATTCCGGGGATTATTTCCAGATTAGACTATCTTGCACAGCTTGGCATCGATTACCTTTGGCTAACCCCCATTTATCCTTCCCCCCAAAAGGACAATGGTTATGATATCAGCAATTATTACGAAATAGACCCTGTGTACGGCACGATGGAGGATTTTAAAGCCCTTGTTTTTCTAGCGGGGAAATTGGGAATAAAGATTATTATGGACATGGTTTTTAACCACACCTCAACTGAACACGCATGGTTTCAGCGCGCGCTGTCAGGAGATAAAAAATACCAGGACTATTATATTTTCCGTCCTGGTTCCAATGGTTCCGAACCAAATAATTGGCAGTCAAAATTTGGCGGAAGTGCATGGGAATTTGTCCCCCAGCTTGGCCTCTATTACCTTCACCTCTTTGACAAAACACAAGCCGACCTAAACTGGGATAACCTTGAAATGCGGCGCGAATTATATAAAATTATTCATTATTGGATCGGCCTTGGCGTCAAAGGGTTCCGATTTGACGTGATTAACCTGATCTCCAAGCCGCAATCCTTTGCAGACGACCCTTCCGGAGATGGGCATCGTTTTTATACGGACGGCCCTCATATCCACCAATATTTAAAAGAAATGCATCAGCAGACCTTTGGGAGGTATCCAGATATCTTGACGGTTGGCGAAATGTCTTCTACAAGCCTGCGCCATGCGTTACAGTACTCCGATCCACGGCAGGGAGAGCTTTCTATGCTATTTCACTTCCACCATTTACGCACAGATTATAAAAACGACCAAAAGTGGGAACTGGAACCTCTGCGTTTCATGGAACTAAAAGAATTATTCGCAAAATGGCAAACAGCAATGGAAAACAACGGTTCTTGGGATTCCCTGTTCTGGTGCAACCATGACCAGCCCCGGATCGTTTCCAGATTTGGGAGCGACAGCACCTTATACAGGGAAAAATCTGCTAAGATGCTTGCGACTGCAATCCAGTTGATGCGCGGCACCCCATATATTTATCAAGGCGAAGAGATTGGCATGACAAACGCGTATTTTACCCAAATCGCCCAGTATCGGGACGTGGAGTCGCTTAACTTTTATTCTCTCTCAGTTCAGAAAGGAATGGATCCATACCAGGCTTTAAAAGTATTGCAAGCACGCTCCCGTGATAATGCCAGAACCCCCATGCAATGGGACGCATCCCGCTTTGCAGGCTTTTCTACTGTCCAGCCTTGGATCGAAACGAACCCTAATTATCAGGCGATCAACGTCGAAGCATCCCAAAAAAACTCCAATTCCATATTGCGGTATTATCAAAAGCTTATTGTGCTGCGCAAGCAATCATCTGCCATTACAAACGGGGGCTACCGTATGTTGTGTTGCGATCACCCCGAAGTTTATGCATACCGGCGGTATGACGAACATGAGGAAATCGTGGTTTTTTGCAATTTCACCGCGAAAACGGCAAATGTAGATTTCCCCATGCATGCGGGATTTTCCTTTTTACTTTCAAACGATATCCCCAAACCGGCCGCCCCTTTGCTAGAACTCAGCCCTTATGAGGCAATTGTGTTTTATAAAAAGCGAGTGGCCCTATAATATCTCAAATGCTATAATGCCACTCGTCTTGGGTTTAGGGCAACACCACACAATTCACAAGCGGCATTTCTCTGAACAGCAACAGCCGCGAAAAGCACGGATCACCCTGCTCATTGATTCGCGAGAGCATACGGCTTCAAGCCGTCAGGCAGGGCCTGTCAGCCAGAAGCAGATCTGCTAACGCGAACATCATATTGCATTTGGCCCGTTGCTTTTCGAGCCCTCGGTATCGCGTCTTGCGAAAACACAGCTGCTTTTTGACAACACCGAACACATGCTCCACTTTCGCACGCACAGAAGACTTTGCGTGTTCCGCTTTCTTTGCGTCGTACTGGCCGCTCCTGCTCAGCTTCTTGATCTGAGACGGGCGGCGATTGATCTTGTATTTGATTTTCCGGCCAGATTTGTTTCGGACGATCGCATCTTCTCGCTTTTGGGCACCAAGATAGCCGCTGTCACCGTAAACGGATTCTTCCTCGCCTGTCAGCAGAGACGCGGTCTGTGACACATCGTGAACATTGGCGGCGGTCATCGCTATTGTATGAACCAGGCCACTATCCTTGTCTGCACCGATATGCGCTTTGTAGCCAAAGTGCCAGGTGTTGCCTTTCCTGACCTGATGCGCATCCGGATCCCGCTTCTTCTCCTTGTTCTTGGTGGAGGACGGCGCAGAGATAATGGTCGAGTCAACGATCGTTCCCTTTTTCAGGATCATCCCCCGCTTCATGAGTGCTGCCACGACCTGCGCAAACAGCTTCTCCTGCAGTCCATTCTTTACCAACAGATTCCGAAAGCGTCCTATGGTATCCCCGTCCGGAACCTGATTGCTTGAATCGACTCCACAGAAATCCGAAAACGCCCGGCTGTCGATTGCCTCTGCGGCCGTCGCTTCATCGCTCAGGTCGTACAGATTTTGCAGCAGGTACAGACGCAGCATGGTCTCCAGCGGATAGGGTTTGTTGCCGCGTTCTCCTTTGTAATAGCACGGCTGGATCAGGACAAGCCATTCCTTCCACGGGACGATCCGTTCGATCTGCGCCAGAAATTCTTTCTTCTTTGTCCGCACCTGCGCCAGTTCATCGCTCAGTGCGGACATTCTCATTTGTTTTTCCATCCTTTCTTTATATCATATCGAGCAATATTGTGTCTGCTTTTCTGTGCGGTATTGCCTTAGGTGATCAGTTGATACTCCCACGTTAAAAAAACGGAAATATCAAATTTTGATATAGGGGGACACCGCACATCAAGTCGTTATCGGTTCATTGTCGCTTCCCCGTCCCTGTGATTATATTATACATTGTTCAATGTATAATGCCTATTGACAAATTGCACAATCTTATACAATGTATTTAATGCATATTTTACATTGTATAATGTATCAGCTTGTGCTATAATATAAACAGTGGAAAAAGGCTTAATATAAAAGCTCGTCAAAAAGGGGTGAACATGTTGTCAGAAAAGAAAAAACCGGGCGCATATTCCGGTTATACGCAAGCAAGGAAAACTGCTAATGCAAAATATGAAGCAGAAACCGTTGAACGCATTTCCCTTGTCGTTCCAAAAGGACACAAAGCCGACATCAAGGCCCACGCAGAACAGAGGGGCGAAAGCGTGAACGGCTTCATAAACCGCGCCATAGATGAAGCAATGGAGCGGGACAAGGGTGAATGATCGGCACACAGGGCAACACACAAACGGCACAGTAAAAAGCCCCGTATGCCTTGCTTTGTGGGCTGTCTGTCTTTCTCAGGTAGCACACAAGTAACACACTGCCGGGCAGTAAATCGGCACAATGCCCAATTGTAAGCCCCGCTTTGATGGGGTATAATATCAAGCACAGGAAGGTGGAGCCAATGACGAAAGAAGAAATGCAGCTTTTGCGCGATATGATGAAAGAGGAAATCGGGGCAGCTTTAGAGCCGGTAAAAGATGATATCCGCTATACCCGCATGCTTGTAGAGCAGCAAGACCATAAAATCAGCCTTATAGCAGAGCAGTACACCGATATCGCGGAGAAATTGGACAAAGCCAACGACCGCGCCGCGCAGATCGACGATGTACGGGACAGGCTGCGCACGCTGGAAACTGTCGTGATGAACCACACAGCAGCAATTAAGGAACTGCGCAAAGCAGAATAAAAGCACAAAGCGGACAGCGTAAAAGCTGCCCGCTCTTTTTATATGCGCTCCGGCGCGGTTGCAACGGCCCGAGAAGCGTTTTTATAGTAAAGGCGGGAAAGTGGTCTGCACATTGCCGTGCTTCTGTGCGGCCTGTGTGGGTCTGCTGCTAACAGCATAATAACAGCGTGCTAACAGGCCGGTTACAGGTTTCCGTGCCCTGAATTAGTGGCAATTAGTGGCATGCGAACGTTTACCGAACGTTCCCCGGCGTTCGCTCCTTGGCGGCGTGATTCGCCCTATGTGCTGGTGGGGAGAAGGCCCACAGCGCATGCGTGCGCGTTTACACTTTCTTCATGGGGTGGGGCAAGGTATAGACAAGGCATAACGTTTTATAACGCTTATCGCTTCCGGTCGTAAAACGGATAGAAAACGGTGCCTTGAAAGCAAAACACCTTTTAATATTGAAGATTTCTGTATATTTTGGGAGATTGTCTCGCGTTTGGAAAATTCCCTGTGTGTAAATCGGCGCTGGACGGCAAGGGGGCGCTTGCCCCCATGGGGAGGGGTATTCCCCCACCCGTGCAAAGCGGGGCGCATGTTCAGAAATATTAAGGTTCTCGCGCGCGAAGATGCTTTCAGGTTTCTTCAGGTTTTCAGCCGCACAGCTCCGGGAACCGTTGCAATACCTCCGCGCGGCTGCATTGGTAGATCTTCATCATATCCGCTATAAAGGCATCGGCTGTATAGCGCTCTGTGTGGGCTTCTATACGCTCGGCAATGCGTTCTTCTATGCTGCCGCGTTCTTTCCATGCCGTAAAGCCTGTGCCGTGGTATACGCTGCCGGAAAGGATATTTCCCCGGTACGCTTCCAGCTTGCGCTGAATCCGTGGAAAGCGCATCGAGCGCAGGGCCTTTGATTCTGTTTGCCGGACACGTTCACGGGATATGCCAAGCTGCACGGCAAGACTTTCCAGTGTGCGGCCCTCATAGAATCGGCCACGCAGTACGACGGCCTGCCGTTCATCCAGCAAGGCCAGGGCATCATCAAGGGCGCTGTGGAGCTGTGCGGTATATAAGCATTCGTCTGCATCGGTAAAAGCCTGTTCGGCGGCTTCGTCCGGCACTGTGTCCCCTCTGGTGTCGCTGCCGTTGTCCTCTGCATACAGCGGCACGTCCAAGCTGTCACAGCGGCAAAGCGGCTCCCGTCTAAGGCGTTCCGAATTTAGCCCCACAGCACTTTCAAAAGCATTCTTGACCGGATAATATAGGAACGTTGAAAACTTCGCCCCGGCGTTTGGGTCGTACAGCTTCGCGGCTTTGGCTACGGCAAAGTAGCCCTCCTGCTCCAAGTCCTCAAGCGTCACGCCCGCCGCGTCCATTCGCTCCCGGTAGGCCGCTGCCAGCCTGTTGAACATGACACGGAGCAAACCCCGGTTTTGTTCCCATAACGCCGCCAGCGCTTCACGGTCTCCCGCTTTGGCCTGCGCGGCAAGGGCTTCATTTGTGGGCGTTTTCTTCTGTTCGGCTTCTGTTCGCGGGTTTTCTCTTGCTTCGCATTGCGCTGCCCTCCCGTCTGATGTATAATAATCTCAAGGTTTAGGGCCGTCCGGGAGGGCGGCTTTTTTCATTCGTGCGCTATGGCATCCAACCCGCACGCAATTCCCACGATTGCACAGTATTCTGTGTATTCGTCCCCGTAAACGTGCGCACGGATGCAGAATGCGCACCGCTCACCAATGCACGGCGCAAGGTTTTGCACGTTTTGACCGCTGGCAGCTTGTGCAATCGCCAGCAGCGGGCATACTTTTTTCAGGCCCTGCTTTCCCATCAGATCACCCCCTTTCCGCTTTGGGATTGGTGAGGCGTATAGATGCACCCAACCGTGCCGGACGCTTCATCCAAAACAACCACTTGCGCCCCGAGTTCTTCGGCTGTTGTCAGCAAGCAGCCGCCCTCCGGCTGGTTTATGTACCTGTCCGGGCAATCCTGTTCACAGGGCTTGCCGTACAGCGGGCATATTATTTGACGCATTTTTTTGCTCCTTTCTCTGCAAGGCCCACAAAGCCGCATAAATACAGGCTTTGCGGGTGTGTGGTGTGATGTGGTGCGGGCATTTATGTTACCCCTTAAAGAAAGCGATTTTTATACTACTATGAAAAGTCGCACCACGCCGCACCACATACTTTTTTATATCCTAAAACAAACCAACGTTTTGCCGCTTCGCGTCCACTCCCAGCGGGCCTTTTACTTTTAACTTCCGCATATGCTGCAATCTCCGCTTTGAAATTCGTCATGCTCTCCGCATAATGCCCGTTGCGGCGGCACCATTCTGAATATGCGCCGTATGCCTCCGTGGTGAGGATTTCTCCCTGTGGGTCTGGTTCCAGCATTTCCGACACAAAGCGGCCTATTTTATCCGAGCGTTTGCGGTATTCGTCCGTTGCAGACTGCACAGATTCCGGCATGTCAAAGCCGGTCTCCCCGAGTATCCACAGCCCATCAAGGCACCAGTTAAGGATCCCTGACAGGCTGGCGGGCTTGGCAAGCTCTTTTTTCAGCCCCGTGTCCCGCTCCTGCTCTGAAAAATGGCGCTCAAACGGGATGAGCTTCACCCGGCCAGAGGAAAACAGCGTCACATCCGTGACTTGCGGCAAGTGGTTGGTATTTATGAACAGCTTAAACTGTGGTTGAAATTCAAAGCTGTTCTCATGCAGAAACCGCGCTGTGATGGTGTCGTTTCCCGTCAGGGTTTTTACAAGCGCTGCGCTCAATACCAGCTTTTTGTCCGGCTCCGAGATATTGACAAAACGCGCACCCGCCAGCCGGGCTATATCTTCGCTTGGCATGGCTCCGTTTGCCGTCGGCTTCATGGCTATTGTCTCCGGCTTTGCGGCCCGCCCATAGTCTCCCAGCACCCGCCGGAATGTCTCCATACTGGTGCCCTTGCCGTTGCGGCTGGTAGCGCCGTAGAGGATAAAGAAGCATTCAAATTCGGTGTCACCCGTCAAGGCATAGCCAAGCGCCTTTTGAAAGAACAAAGCCCGCTCCCGGTCTCCCTGCATGATTTCATTAACGAATTTTTCCCAGCGTTCGCACCGGGCGGCGGGGTCGTATTTTACGCCGGAAATCAGGCTTAACAGGTCTCCGGGGCTGTGCGGCCGAAATTCCCGCGTGCGCAAATCCAATGTCCC
>DBFXIC010000126.1:0-3556 GCA_048455095.1 Anaeromassilibacillus sp. | reverse complement strand
CCTATGAGCAGGAGGGCGCCGGCTCGCTGATCCTGGTAGATATCGGAGGCGCGACCACGGATATCCACTCCGCCCTGCCGGAGCTTGAGAAGCTCTCCATCGAGGAACGCGGACTGATCATCAACAATGAAAAGCAGTTTTCCTACCGCACCGTGGAGGGGAATCTGGGGCTGCGCGTGTCGGCGACCGGCATCCCGGAGGCTGTCGGTCCCAATGCGGTGATCAGGGCTATGGACGGCGATTACGGCGTCACGCCCGACGAGGCGCTTCGATTTGCCCAGCATCTGGAGGACCACCCCGATTATATCCCGGCCGACGAGCGGGAAAAATCCCTGGAGCGCGCGATGGCCACCTGCGCCATCAATACGGCCCTGCGGCGTCATGCGGGCCATTATGCTGATACGGCCGATCCGGTCATGGGGATTATGGCGGGTACTGCCATTGGACGTGATCTGCGCCGCGTGGAGCGCGTACTGTGTGTGGGCGGCATCTTTGTTCATTCGGACAAACAGGCGGCCGAGGAAATGGTGCTGCGCTGCTTTGAAGATCCGGGTATCTCTCTGTTGCCGCAGGAGAAGCCGCAGATTGTGCAGGACCGCGACTATATTCTGTACGCCATGGGCGTGCTCGGCAAATACTATCCAGACGCCGCGTTCAGTTTTCTCAAGGAATATACGGGAAGTTAGGGCTTATTTGAAAATAGGGGAATTGCCGGATTTTTCGCAGACAGCAGGAGAATACAAGGCAAAAAACACAGGAATCCTTTCGGATTCTGAGGCTTTTTAACGCTGGATTCACCGCTGTTTGTAGAAAAAGACGGTATTTCCGATTTTTCAAACAGCCCCTAGTGCGGCGGGGCATGAAACGCCCCGGATGAATTCGGGCGGGCCGGCAAAGTCGCAGGCGGACATGTGGTTTATTTCGGTCCCGATGTGTCTGCCGGCCGCCCAACATATGAAAAAATGGAGTGATTGGAATATGAACGGACCTAAGAAGATGCGCGAACTTTTTGCCAGCAAAAAAACAGTGGTCGCCCCCGGCGCGCACGACATGCTCACAGGCAAGATCATCGGAAAGCTCGGCTTTGACGCCGTGTACATGACCGGTTACGGCCAGTCAGCCAGCCATCTGGGTAAGCCCGACGTGGGGCTTATGACGATGAGCGAGATGGTCGCCCGTGCGGCCAACCTGGTGGAATGCTGTGGCGTGCCGGTGATCGCGGACGCGGACACCGGATTTGGAAACGCCGTCAATGTCATGCGCACCGTTCGCGAGTATGAAAAGGCGGGCGTGGCTGTGATCCAGCTTGAGGATCAGGTGATGCCCAAGAAGTGCGGCCATATGATCGGCCGCGAGGTTATCCCCATGGAGGAGATGGTCGGCAAGATTCACGCCGCTGTGGACGCGCGCATCGATCCCAACTTCATGATTATGGCCCGCACCGACGCGCGCACCGTGCACGGCATCGACGCGGCCATGGAGCGCGCGCATGCCTACAAGGAAGCGGGCGCGGACATTATCTTTGTTGAGTCGCCTGAATCCGAGGCTGAAATGCGCCGTATCAACGAGGAGCTTCCGGGTGTCCTGACGCTGGCCAATATGGTGGAAGGCGGCCGCACGCCCATGTTTAAAAACGCGCAGCTTTCCGAATTTGGCTATAACCTGATTATCTATCCGACCGCCTCCGTCTATGTGACCACCAAAGCCATGGTGGATCTCTGGGAGGGGATGCGCCGCGACGACACGACTGAAACGCTGATTGACACAATGATTCCCTTCGCTCAGTTCAATGAGATTGTGGGCCTGCCCGAAATCCGCGAAATCGAAGCCAATTATGCCACTGGCCGCGTGGTCAAGTGATCCGTACAGGAGCAAAAAGGAGGGATATCCAATGAGCGATATCAGAGCTGTGATTCAGGAGAAACTGCCGCTTACCGTCAGCGAGATGATCGACGTCGCCAAGCAGTTCGGCGCCCGCGTGACAGATGTGGTTCTTATTGAGACAGAGCTGCGCACGGGCCTTTCCCGTGAGGAGATTCTCACCGGCATTATGAACGAATACGCCCACAACCTTAAGGCTGTGGAAATCGGCGTCAAGGACGGCGAGAGCATCCTGCTTGGTACGGTAGCCTCGCAGCTTGCCGCGCAGGAGGGTCCCAAGTGCTTCTCGGACCCCTTTTTGGATGACGCCCTCCTGTATACGCTGGGCGCACAGGTGGGCAACCACTGTATCGGCCTGCGCCCCTGCGCCGGTACAGGCGATTCCTGTCCGTATTCCGGCTTTATCAAGGCGATGATGACGCATGGATACGATGAAAAAACTATTGCGGAGACGGCTGCGCTGATGATTAAGATCGGCAGCATCTTCCGGGTCGGCAAGGTCACGACCGGCTGCAACATGGAGGGCTACGGCGCAGGCTCCGCCTGTATTGCCGCGGCGACCGTCTCCATCGGCGGCGGCACGCCAGAACAGATGGAAAAGGCTATGGTGCTGGCGCTGTCGCCTACCATCGGCGTACCCTGCACGCCGCGCGTTCTGGTGCCCGCGCTGTGTACCACGCATGTGGGCGGGGCGATCCTGATGGGGATGTATGCGGGACGTTTGTGCATGAAGGTGGATATGACGGTCAATGTGCCGTTTGACGTCATGCTGGCTATGGCGGCCGAGGTTCATATCGAGTCCGGACATTCCCTTGTGCCCATCGTTGTGGAGTATATGGAGCCGTTCTTTAAGCGCAAACCCGCTGTGGAGTCCCTGGTAAGTCAGCAGGTTAAGGACGCTGAGGCTAAAAAGATTGAGGAGACGCTTGCCAAAGCCAAAGCCAAAGCCAAAAAACTGGCGCAGGGCACGGAAAATATCCTGCATACCCTGGGAGACGCCGTTGTCGGCGGCAGCAGCCAGGCTGTGGGCAGCCCGACGAATGCTGCGCGCATCTGTCATGAGCTTGTCAAGGGCAAGATTAAAAAGGTGCGTGTTGAACTGTATCCTGAATTGTTTGCGCGCCGCTCCATCAATATCCCCGGCGTTCTGATGGGCGCCGTGTTCGGCGCGTCCACCTCGGATTACGAGATGTATAACAAGTCGGTCCAGATGGTGAAGGACGCTGGCATTGAGGTGGAGATTGTCGAGGGGACAGAGCACGCCATTCAGAAAATCACCATCACCACAGATCAGGGCAGCTATATGGTGGATACGCTCAATCGCGGCGGCGGGCGGCTTGTTCTGCGCGGCGCCGATCCGTCCCTGCCGGAAGCGCAGGCGGCCGCAAAACGCTTGGGAATTGTGTTGGTAGACGCTTAAATAAAATTGATTCTACAAAATTAAAAAGGCCGCCTCCGGCGAGCGGAGGCGGCCTTGGACGCCTGTTTAAAATCCGCGCCGGGATTTTAAACGGGCTTTTACAACGTGAAAGGAAGATCGGTAATGCTGCATTTGAAAGAATTCCTGCCCGGTCTAAGGCCGGGGATGGCTTTGGACGTGGGGACGCGGTATGGGGAGTTTGCGTTTACGCTGGCGGAGGCCATGCCGGCGGGATCGCGTGTCATCGGTCTGGAT
>DBFXIC010000125.1:0-4785 GCA_048455095.1 Anaeromassilibacillus sp. | reverse complement strand
GTAAGCAGGGCTGATACAGCAGCGCCTGCCAGAATGAACCGGAAAGATTCGGATCTATGTTTGCCGGCGCCGAAACCATAGACCATGAATACCGCAAGAGCGGCTCCGGCAAAGGCGGCGCATGTTTTCACGATGTCTGGTGCGGCGGGAAACAGAATTGCGGACAGTGCAACAAAGAAACCGGCTCCCGCATTGATCCCCAGAAGGCCGGCGTCCGACAGGGGGTTTCTGGTAATTCCCTGCATCACAGCGCCGGAGAGAGCGAAGGCCATTCCTGTCAGCCCGGCAGCCAGCGCCCTGGGCATACGCATTTCCAACATAATCATTCCAACACCAGAAGCCTTAGCGGGGGACATAACCGTTTCCACAAAGACCTTGAAGCTACCGCCAGCAATGCCGGTGCAGACGGAGAGAACCATTGAGAACCCAAGCAGCAGCACCAATGCGGCAAGAATAATCAGAAAAGCCGGCGCGGAGCGTGTGTATCTCTCTTGTCTCTGCGATATTCCCGCAACCGCGCCTGTTTCCTTACTCAACGTCCCCATGGTTCAGAATCGCGTTCGCGAGCTTTTCCAAATAGAGTTCCTTTCCCATCGCCGTAAAAGCCATATTATACTGATCTTCGTTGATACCAAAGTAAACGTTGCTGGCTTTGACCGCTTTCATATTCTTCCACACGGCAAGGTTCCCCGTGTCTCCAGCTCTGCCGTCGTCGCTAAAGAAGAAGATGTGATCTGCATCGATCAGGGAAAAGTATTCCGCATCGACCACTTCACCCCAGACATTCTCCGGTACTCCGGCTGATGGTGTGAGTTTCAGCTCATCGTAGACAAGCTCACCCGGCCCGCCGCTGCGATAGATGTAATAGGAACCAAAATGAACGGAATTGGCCTCCAATACAGCAAAGGTTTCGTCCCCAATCATATCCCTGATTCTCGCCGCAAGCTCCGCAGCTTTGGCGTCGTAGTCGGCAAGCCATTTTTCTACGGCTGCTTCTTTATCAAACCACTGCCCCAGTTGCTTAAATCTTCCGCGCCAGTTAACATAGCTTATGTCATCATCGATCATGACCGTGGGAGCAATAGCCGCGAGTTGTTCATAAACCTTCTCGTGGCGAATATTCATAATGATCAGATCAGGCTTTAACTCCGCGATCTTTTCGAGGTTCAGGTCTCCGGTAGAAGAAGACCCGGAGTAATTGCCGACAACCTCAATACCTCTTTCGGCAAAAAGCGTTGTCAGATGTTTGGGGACAGACACCCCATCGAACATGCTGGTATTAGCCGAGGCAATTACCTTCATATCCAGAATAAGAAGTTCCTCTGTCAAGCCAGCTACATCAACGATGCGCTGTGGATTTGCCGGGATGGCAACCTCGCCCTTCATATCCGTTACCGTGACGGTATCCGAGACCGATCCCTGCGGCGTGGTATCCGTTCCAGCACAGGCTGCAAGAGCAAGCACAAGCACAAGGCACAACATGAGCATTGCGGATTTTTTCATTCTGATGACCTCCTGAGTAATAAATCTTTAGTTAGAGTAAGCTAACCGACGGGCGCGCATAGCGAAATAACAGAACAGCTGAGTCTTTTAACCGTGTGGGGTCAACCTTTTCTAACCGCCTACCATTATACAGTCGGCGAAAGGGAAAATCTCCCCGAAAACGCCATGTCTTTCCCCTAAAGCGCCATGATGCTCAGTGCAGTAATAGAATAATTCATAAAGCTATGCTATAATCAGAATTATTGCTCAATAGACAAACCGGAATTTATGGAGGTGTTTTTTTGCGAGTATACAAAAGCAAAGAAGAACTCAAAGCTGAAATCAATAAAACTTTTGAAAAATATATTTCGGAGTTTGATAGCATACCAGAAGCCTTAAAAGATAAGAGGGTTGATGAGGTTGACCGGACCCCGGCAGAAAACCTTGCCTATCAGGTGGGTTGGACAACATTGGTTCTTAAATGGGAGGAAGATGAAAGGAAGGGGCTTCAAGTAAAGACGCCGTCGGACGAATTCAAATGGAACCAACTTGGCGAGCTGTATCAGTGGTTCACGGATACCTACGCTCATTTGTCTCTTCAAGAGTTGAAAGCCGAACTGAACGAAAATGTCAAGTCTATCTGCGCAATGATTGATTCGCTCAGTGCGGATGAATTATTTAAGCCGCATATGAGAAAATGGGCTGATGATGCTACAAAAGCAGCTGTATGGGAAGTTTACAGGTTCATTCACGTTAATACTGTTGCTCCTTTCGGAACTTTTAGAACTAAGATCAGAAAATGGAAAAAGGCGGCGCTGTAACTTCCGGTTCATCAAGCCAATATGCCCTTAAAACACGAGCGGCGGGACAGCCTTTATCTGTCCCGCCGCTCTGCTTTTTCAGCGGTCAAAGTTTTACTTATGCGTAGGCTCGTTTACAGCCCCACGCGAACGGTTAATTCCGCCCAGCACTAACATCAATGTGTATGCCGCTGCTGAGCAACTCACATTTCAAATGATATAGTTTCCACTGGGCAAGATCTTCCTCGAAATGTGCTGCCTACTATTCTGGTTTTTCAAGGGAAGATGCAATCTTTGTAATTTCCATCCAAGTAACCACAAGAGAATACACCTGTGTCTTTGCTCTTATGTTTCAGAATGGTAAGCTCCGCTTATATTCACTCGGAGTGCATCCAAACTTTTTTCGGAAGGCGTCGCTGAAATGGCTGATGTTGCTGTACCCCACCAACCCTGCTATGTCTTTCACCTGAGCATCGGGCACAGACAACAGTTCGCAGGCGTGCTCCATGCGGCGATTTAACATATATTGATATATGGTGATTCCATAGTGCTTTCGAAATATCTCACGGAGTTTGGATTCACACATAAAGTGCTGTTTGGAGAGCTCCGCGATGGTCACGGGTTCCAGAAATCCCTCATCTATCTGTCGCCTGACCCGAAGTAACGTCTCGCTATCCGCCCGGCTCAATTCACCCTTCACAGCAACAGAATTCTGATCCATCATCTCGTTCGCAAAGGCTGCAACAAGTTCCAGTATCTTTCCTTCTTGATACAATGACTTTGCACAGTCATTGTAGTTACACTGCAATATCTGGCGTATTGTAGCTTCTATGGTAGCGGTGATTCTATGTTTTGGCGGGTTTTTTCCCCCGTTAAAGGCGGTGCAAGCCTTTTTCTTCTGCAAGCCATCCATCACAGACCGAAACCGACAGGGATGCAGGTTCAGCCCGACGCCTATATATCTCTGTCCTGCCTCGTAGATATTTTCCGCATCAAACAGACCGCTGCCGTATACGCAGCAATCTCCCTTTTCCAACAACGTTTTTTGGTTTCTGCCCGAAGACTTCCACTCCAATGCGTCGGAAAGAGAGAAAATGACGGAAAAAGAATCCTTATACACTTGCTCCCGCAATACTGTGTCCCTGTAAAACATTACATCGCAGATATACATCTCGATATTGGGGCACGGTGAAATATAGCGGAAATATCCTTCTCCAATATCGCTTGGCAAAGCAACCTGCTTGTCTTTCATAATACCGCAAAGCTGCTGCATTGCGGGGGAGAAAAAGTCGCTGCGATCCGTTTGCCCATGAAGAAAATCATATTGTGCTTCTTGCATACCAGGCCACCTCCTCCGACACATGATTAGACACTTTTATGCAAATTGGTCCATTCCACCTTTCCAGTTCCAGTTCTGCACGCTGGTTAGCCTGCTCTAACCAGTGGATGAAATAAAAGGCAGACTGCCTGTACGCAGTTTGCCTCAAATCCGACGGCACAGCGCCTGTAAAAAATATTGTACCATAAGCGCGCAGGGATTTCAATGTAGAACACCAGGCATCCCTGATTTTCCTGCGAATTTTCCGTTTGCCCAATGTCATCCGTGTGCCGAGAGGGAAGGCCTCAGTGCTTTCAGCGAAAAAATCAATCGATTCAAACACGTTTTCTTATTCGGCTTTACGTCTACTCAACACAGTGCCTCTCTGTTCACCTGTCTTGGATGCTTGAGCATATTCTTTTTCAATACTCGCCATACAGCGCAAGGCAGGAACACCGCAAGAGGTGTTCCTGCCTTTTCGGATAGGCTGTTTGGCAAACGCAACCCGCGCAATCTGCCGCTAAAGTTACCGTCAATGGCAGGCATCATTTTTCATTCCACCAACGCCTTACCCAAGGCGCGGCAGGCTTCAAGCGCCGCGTCGTCGGGCGTCTCCGTGCAGATCACACTCTCGCAAACGAGGTTCACCCCTGCGCTGTCGCAGTCACTCTCCCAAGTGCGCATCCACTCGCCGTCGCCCCAGCCGTAGGAGCCGAACAGCGCCACGCGTTTGCCGCCGAGACCGCGCTTGCAGGCATCGAACATGGGCTGGAACTCCATTTCCTCCAGCACCTCGGCGCCCATGGCGGGGCAGCCGAAGGCGATGGCGCCGTAGGCATTCAGATCGCCGGGTGCGACCTCGGCGGGCGTGAGTAGCACAGCCTCTGCGCCCGCGGCGGTCATGCCCTCGGCAACGGCACGCGCCATCGCCTCCGTATTGCCCGTACCGCTCCAGTAAATAACAGCAGTTTTCATGTTTGTAAGTTCCTTTCTTTTCATGATTTTATATGATCAAACCGCGACGGCAAGCTGCTCCAGCTTCAAGCCGCTTTGCCAGAGTGTGCAGTAGATCTCCGTACATTTTTTGTATTTTGCGAACAGTGAGCGCACCTTTTCCTCGTCGCCGTAGACCTTCCAGAGCCCCGCGCATTTGAAGCCGTTCGCGCGGTGGTCGATGAAGCCCTT
>DBFXIC010000124.1:0-11460 GCA_048455095.1 Anaeromassilibacillus sp. | reverse complement strand
GTGAGGGTTCTCCAGCTAGTTTGGTGCAAAATGCTAAACCGCCGGTTTGTATGGGGGATGGCAGGCCTGAAAATGGCGGTTTTCTGGGAGAAAACGGATTTTGCATTTTGTGCCTGGGAAAGGATGCAAAACGAAGGTAGTAAATCTTTTAGACTAAGGAGTGGCAGGCATTGACAAAGTATGTATGCAAGCGTATCGGATACGCACTATTAACAATCTTTCTGATCTCCGTCATCACGTTTACGCTGATGAACCTCATCCCGGGTGGACCGTTCCTGAGTGAAAAAGCGGTTACCCCTGCAACACAGGCAGCTTTGGAAGAGAAATATGGCTTGAACGTCTCAAAACCCGAACAGTATGTCAACTATATGAATGGGCTTTTGCACGGCGATCTTGGTCTTTCTCTGAAACAGAAGGGCAGAACGGCAAACGATATCATCCTGTCCACCTTCCCGGTATCTGCAAGACTGGGCGGCATCTCCATTTTGGTGGCTTTGGTGATTGGCATAAGCCTCGGTTCTCTCGCTGCCATGTGCAGAGGAAAGTGGGGTGACCAGTTGATTATGGTGGTCTCTACACTGGGAATCGCTGTACCAAGCTTTGTTGTGGCAACCACGTTGATGAAGATCTTTGGCGTGGAACTAAAATGGTTGCCAACGATGGGCCTTTCAACGCCTCTACATTACATTTTGCCGGTGTTTACCCTCGCTTTCTATCCAATGGCCTACATCACGCGTCTGATGCGTTCCAGCATGCTGGACGCCTTGAATCAGGACTATATCCGCACAGCGCGTGCAAAGGGCGTCAGCAAGTTCAAGATGCTCTTTAAACATGCGCTTCGCAACGCGATTATCCCCATCATCACCTATGCAGGCCCGCTGCTTGCCTATACGGTTTCCGGCAGCTTTGTTGTCGAGAAAATCTTCAACATCCCGGGCTTGGGCCGTGAGTTTATCAACTGTATCACCGGGCGTGATTATCCGATGGTGATGAGCACCACCATTTTTTTGGCAACTCTGCTCGTGTTGATGAACGTCGTTGTGGACATCCTCTATAAAGTAGTGGATCCGCGCATCAAATTGAAATAAGAAGGGAGAGAGACGTTCCAATGGAAGATATTAAGCTAAAAAAGAACCCGTTTAGCCTCCAGCTTGACCCGGACGATTTTCTCCCGGCAAGCGACGATGAAAAGAAGCAGCTTGACGTCATGCGTGAAAGCACGACGTTCTGGAAGGACGCTCTGAAGCGTTTCAGCAAAAATAAGGTGGCTATGGTGGCCGCAATCGTCATTTTACTGGTGATGATTTGTGCGTTCATCGTTCCGAATTTTTATCCGTATGATTATGACCAGCAGATCCGCGGCAGTGAAAACCTCTGGCCCATGCAATATTCCCAGTCGGAGCAGGAGCGGATCGACGCGGGCGAAAGCATTTTCCCGCACATCTTCGGCACAGATAAGCTGGGCCGTGACCTTGGTATCCGCGTGCTCACCGGCGCAAGGGTTTCCCTTTTAGTCGGGTTGGTGGCCAGTGCGCTGGTTCTGTTGATCGGATCCATCTATGGTTCCGTCGCCGGCTATTTCGGCGGCAAGGTGGACCTGATTATGATGCGTATTGTCGATATCATTTACTCTGTCCCCGATATCCTGATTATCATTCTCCTACAGGTAACGCTGAAAGCGCCTCTACAGGCGCTATTTGACAGCAGCCCGATCTTTGATGGGCTCAACCGCGTGGGCGTCGGATTGATCAGTATTTTTATCACCTTTAGTTTATTATACTGGGTGAGCATGGCCCGTATTGTACGCGGCCAGATCATGACTTTGAAAGAACAGGAATTTGTCACCGCGGCAAAGGCGTTGGGCGCCTCCAACGGCAGGATTATCCGGAAACATTTGCTTCCGAACTGCATTGGCACCCTGATCGTCACTACCACGTTGCAGATCCCTTCCGCGATATTTACTGAGGCGTTCTTGAGCTTCCTCGGCCTCGGCGTTGCGGCTCCCATGGCGAGCCTCGGTTCCCTGGCGGCAGACGCGGTAAACAGCATCACCTCGTATCCGTACCGTCTGTTTGTCCCTGCAGTCGCCATCAGCATCATCATTTTGGCGTTTAACCTGTTTGGTGACGGCCTCCGCGACGCGTTCGACCCGAAGCTGAAGAAATAGGAGATTTTACAATGAATACAGAAACATTACTTGATATAAAAGATCTCCATGTTTCCTTTTTTACCCCCGCTGGCGAAGTGAAGGCGGTTACAAGCGTAACCTATACCATGAAGCACGGCGAGGTGCTTGGAATCGTTGGAGAATCCGGAAGCGGCAAGAGCGTTTCCGCCTATTCCCTGATGGGAATTATTGCCGAACCGGGCAAGATCATTGACGGCACGATTTCTTTTAACGGACATGAAAACGTGGAGAAGATGACGGAAAAGGAATTCCGCAAGATGCGTGGCAGCGAAATCAGTATCATCTTCCAGGACCCCATGACGTCCCTGAATCCGGTTTATACGATCGGGAACCAGTTGATCGAGATGCTCCGTCTTCACACCAACAAGACAAAGAAAGAGTGCTGGGACCGCGCGGTGGAGCTGCTCGGTTTGGTCGGCATGAACGAGCCCGAAAAGCGCATGAAGCAATATCCGCACGAGTTCTCCGGTGGTATGCGCCAAAGGGTGATGATTGCCATGGCGTTGGCGTGCGAACCAAAACTGTTGATCGCGGACGAGCCCACCACGGCGTTGGACGTAACCATTCAGGCGCAGATTCTGGAGTTGATGGTGGAGCTGAAAAAGAAGATCAACATGTCCATCATCATTATTACCCACGATCTGGGCGTCGTATCCGACGTTTGTGACCGCATCGCGGTGATGTACGCCGGAAAAATCGTGGAAATCGGCACCACGGATGACATTTTCTATAATCCGAAACATCAGTACACCCTTGGCCTGCTCAAGTCCATCCCGAAGATCAACGAGGATGAACATGAGCGCTTGGTGCCCATTGAGGGTACGCCGGTGGACCTGCTCAACCCGCCCGCGGGCTGTCCGTTCGCCTCCCGTTGCGATAAGTGCATGAAGGTCTGCCTGCGCGAGATGCCGCCTTATACAGAGATTTCCGAGGGGCATGTGGCAGCGTGCTGGCTGATTCAGAAGGAGCAGATGGAAAAAGCCAAAGGGGGAAAGAGCGATGAGTGAGAAACTATTGGAGGTACAGCACCTCCAGCAATACTTCCCCGTCAAGGGCAAGCTGTTCCAGAAGAGCTATGTACAGGCGGTTGACGATGTCAACTTTCATATCAACAAAGGCGAAACATTCGGCTTGGTAGGCGAATCCGGCTGCGGCAAGACCACCACAGGCCGCACCATTCTGCGGCTGTATGAGCCGACCGATGGCAAAATTATCTACAAGGGTGAGGACGTCACACATGTAGACTTTGCCCCGTACCGCAAGAAGATGCAGATCGTATTCCAGGACCCGTATGCTTCCTTGGACGCTCGTATGACGGTGGGCGACATCGTCGGTGAGCCGATCGATATCCACAAACTGGCGGGCAGCAAGCAGGAGCGCCATGACATGATCCTCGCGCTGTTGGAGCGTGTGGGCCTCAACTCGGAGCATGCAAACCGGTATCCGCATGAGTTCTCCGGTGGCCAGCGCCAGAGAATCGGCATCGCCCGTGCCCTGGCGGTCAATCCGGAGTTCATCGTCTGCGACGAGCCGATTTCCGCGTTGGACGTTTCCATCCAGGCACAGGTGGTCAATATGTTTGAGGATCTGCAACAGGAACTGGGCCTGACCTATCTGTTCATCGCCCATGATCTCGCGATCGTCAAGCACATCAGCAATCGTATCGGTGTGATGTACCTCGGCAAGCTGGTGGAGCTGGCCGAAAGTTCGGAGCTCTACAAAAATCCGATCCATCCCTATACGCGTTCCTTGCTCTCCGCAATCCCGATTCCGGACCCGAAGGCCAGCCGTGCAAAGAAGCGCATTGTGCTGGAAGGCGACGTTCCCAGCCCGGTGAATCCGCCGTCGGGATGCCGTTTCCGCACCCGTTGCCCTTATGCGACGGAGCGCTGTGCCGCAGAAGTTCCTGAATTTAAGGATTACGGCGGCGGACATTATGCAGCCTGCCATAGAATTGGTGAGGTTTGATAAAAAAACTGGAAGTTTTTTGGAGAAGTCCAGTAGTTCTTGTGCTTTTAATTCGCGCTTCAGCGGATTAAAATAGAAGCATCCTAAATTTAAAAACTGGAGGGATTTTTTAATGAAGAAGATACTTGCAACGATCTTGGCGGTAGCCATGCTGGCGACTACCTTCGTCGGCTGCGGTGGCGGCGGCGAGACCAGCAAACCGGGTGAAGGAAACACCAATAGTTCGCCGGATGCAAGCCAGACGGGCGAACCGGCTGAGGCGCCGGAGATTACCGCCTGCATCGGCCCGGAGCCGGAGACCCTGGATCCGGCGCTCAACAAATCTGTTGACGGTGCCTGCTATGCAATCCATGCATTTGAGGGCATCTACAAGTTCAATGACAAGAATGAGACCGTTCCCGGCCAGGCCGAAAAGGTCGATGTCAGCGAGGATGGCCTGACTTGGGACATCACCCTGCGCGACGACATCAAGTGGTCCGACGGCAAGGATGTCACGGTTGACGACTTTATTTATTCCTGGCAGCGCGCGGCTTCCCCGGAGACCGCTTCCGACTATGCCAACCTCTTCGACGTGATCGAAGGCGGCGCAGACGTTTATCAGGGCAAGGCGGACCCGTCCACCCTGGGCGTCACGAAGGTTGACGACAAGCACATGACCATCCAGCTGGCAGCTCCCTGCCCGTATTTTGATAAGCTCCTCGCATTCCCGATTTACTATCCGGTCCGCAAGGATGTCGTGGACGGCAACGAAGGTTGGACCCAGGACGCTTCCACCTTTATCGGCAACGGCCCGATGATGCTGACCGACTGGAGCCACAAAGAGAGCATCACTTATGTGAAGAACCCGTATTACTATGATGCGGATAAAGTTACCAACAGCACCGTGAAGTTCATCCTCCTCGAGGACGACAATGCAAAGATGGCTGCTTATGACAACGGCGAGCTCGACTATGTGTTCCAGCTCCCGATCGACGAAATCGACGCTCTGAAGCAGCGCGAAGAGTTCGGCACCATCAATGAGATCGGTACTTATTATCTGGCATTCCAGACCGAGAAAGAACCCTTTAACGATCCGAAGGTCAGAAAAGCGCTCTCCCTGGCGATCGATCGCAACTACATCGTTGAGACCGTCTCCAAGCAGGGCGAAATCCCGGCATCCGCAATTGTTGCTGCAAAGGTTTCCGAGGGCGACAAGACCTTCCGTGAGGTCGGCGGCGATTACTATTCCGTGAAGACTGAAGACTACGAGAAGAACGTGGCCGAGGCAAAGAAGCTCCTCGCAGAGGCCGGCTATCCGGACGGCAAGGGCTTCCCGACCTTCGAATACACCACCAACACCGCTACTCTGCACTTGGGCATTGCGGAAGCACTGCAGAACATGTGGAAGGAAGAGCTGGGCATCGAATGCAAGATCGCACAGCAGGAATGGAACGTCTTCCTGGCAACCCGTCCGGCAGGCACCTTCGAAGTCGCCCGCGACGGCTGGATTGCAGACTATGACGATCCGCTTACCTTCCTTGAGATCTTCAAGAGCGACAACGGCAACAACGACTGCCATTGGAAGAATGCTGACTTCGATAAGCTGATCGACCAGGCCAAGGCCGAGCCGGACGCCACGAAGCGCTTTGAGATTCTGCATCAGGCAGAGGACATCTGGGCAGACCAGATGCCCGGCGCGCCGATCTTCTACTATGCAGATACCTTCATGAAGAAGCCGAACCTGCAGGGCTATTGGGATTCCCCGCTGGGCTACAAGTTCTTCATGTACTGCACTAAGACTGCTGAATAAGAATCTTTCAGCAGCATATTTTCCGATTGGAATCGAGGGGCGTCCCGCTTTTGCGGGGCGCCTCTTTTCAATATGGGAAATTGCGGTAATTGACCGGTCAAACTGTTCTGGAAATAATTTCTTGCAAGTCAGAAATAGAAATGTTGCAATTTTGCTCGTGATGAAGGTTGGAACGGCTTGCTTTGCTGAACAAAGGTCCAATTCTTTTAGGAAAGCACGCATCATTCCGATTTTCATATTGCAAAAGTATGGACAGCGTAGTATAATCACAATAATGAACTGTATATGAACGGATCGAACACAGCGCCGTGTGACCTCTCTCATGCTGGATGGAGCGAATTACCCGCAGAGTCCTGCGGCACGGTACGCAAGCAGCGTGCTCGTCAATCCTTCTGGCTAAGGCCACTCGGCAGTTTTTATATTCCGGGGATTCGCCCGGCGCAAGGGTTTGGTCCAAATTTGAAATGGGGGTTCAGAATGATGAAAAAGCGTTTATTAGCGATGTTCCTGGCTGCGGCCATGATGGTGACCACGATGGCGGGCTGTGGCAACAACGGAGCCCAGGGCGGCCAGGGTGGCGCCAGCGGAGACACCATTAAAATCGGCGGTCTGGCGCCTTTGACGGGCGACGTTTCCGTCTACGGCGTAGCGGTCAACAACGGCGTGAAGATGGCCGTGGAAGAGATCAATGCGGCCGGCGGTGTTCTTGGCAAGCAGATCGACTACATTGTATACGACGAAAAGGGCGATGCGACGGAAGCCGTCAACGCCTACAACAAGCTGGTGCAGAGCGATAAGGTCGTCGCGGTTGTCGGCGACGTTACCTCCAAGCCTACCCTCGCGGTCGCACAGCAGGCGGTCAAGGACAAGATCCCGATGATCACCGCCTCCGGCACTGCGGAAAACATTACGGCTACAGGTGAAAACATCTTCCGCGCCTGCTTTATCGATCCCTTCCAGGGCGAACTGATGGCCTCCTATGCTTCCAAGAAACTGGGCAAGAAATCTGCGGCCATTATTTATAACATCTCCGACGACTATTCCAAGGGCCTGTATGAGTCCTTTGAAGCCGCTGCCAAGGATCTTGGCATGGATGTGGTGCAGGTAGAAGGCTACGGCAAGGGTACAGTCGATTTCAAGGCGCAGCTCACCAACATCAAGAGCAAGAACCCAGACGTGATTTTCCTGCCGGTCTACTATCAGGATGTGGCACTGATCGCGGTACAGGCAAAAGAACTGGGTATCGAAGCGCAGTTCCTGGGCGCAGACGGCTGGGACGGCGTCACCGGCCAGGTGGATGCCACCAATATGGACGCGGTAAATGGCGCGTACTTCTGCAGCCAGTATTCCGCTCAGAGCGACGACCCCAAGATGAAGGAATTCCTGACGAAGTACAAGGAAACCAACGGCCAGGATGCGAGCCAGTTCGCGGTGCTTGGCTATGATGCGATGAAGATGCTGGCCCAGGCGATCACCGAGGCGGGTTCCGCGGAGCCTGAGGCGATCACCAAAGCGTTGGCGGCAATCGACTTCACCGGTTTGACCGGCCATATGACCTTTGACGAAAAGCGCAACCCGGTCAAGAGTGCAGCGATCACGCAGATTGACAAAGGCGAATATCAGTTTGTTGAGTTCTACGAAAAGTAATTATTACAGAAATTCTACAAATTGTAAAAACAGAATGTGATAAAGAGGAAAAGAGGGCGATTGCGGTCACCCTCTTTTCCGGTTATTAAACAAACATGAATGTAAATTGGGGGAGGGGCGGTCATGGATATTTTGGCACAGGTACTCAACGGCTTGGGCATTGGCAGCATATACGCCCTGGTTGCGCTGGGATACAGCATGGTGTATGGCATTGTACAGCTCATCAACTTTGCACATGGCGATATCATCATGGTGGGCGCGTACGTTACATATGTCGGCCTGGTGATGGCGGGCGTTCCGCTTTGGGCCGCAGTTTTGATTTCCATCCTGTTCTGCGGGGTGGCCGGCGTGCTGATTGAAAAGCTGGCATACAGCCGGCTGTTGAAGATGGGGGCGCCCAGGATTTCGTTGCTGATCACGGCGATCGGCGTCAGTATCTTCCTGCAGAATGTTTCTCAGCTTCTGTTTTCTTCCAGCGCGAAATCCATGCCGGCGATGTTTCCAAACACCATGCTGGAACTCGGGGCGCTACAGATCAGCTCGAACACGATGTTGAACATCCTCACTTCTGTGGTGATGATGATCGCGCTGCAGCTGCTGGTCAATAAGACCAAGATGGGCAAGGCGATGCGTGCGACCAGTGAGGATGCGGGAGCGGCCAAGCTGATGGGCATCAACACCAATTCGACGATTGCAATCACGTTTGGCGTGGGTTCCGCTCTGGCGGCGGTGGGCGCGGTACTCTACTGCAACACGTTCCACCAGATCACGCCGTATATGGGCGGCATGCTGGGTCTCAAAGCGTTCGTTGCAGCTGTTTTGGGCGGCATCGGGAGCATTCCGGGCGCAATGCTCGGCGGCTATATCCTTGGCGTGGCGGAGAGTCTGACCACGGCTGCGGGTGGATCGCAGATCACGGATGCTGTGGTCTTTGGGATTTTGATCATTGTTCTGCTGGTCAAGCCCGCGGGCCTGCTCGGTAAGAATGTCCGGGAAAAAGTGTAAGGGGGCGGCAGTATGAAACAGAAAAAATGGCTTCCAAACGTCATCATCCTTGTTTTGGTGCTGGCGCTCTATGTACTCTTTTCGGTTTTGATCAGCACAAATGTCATCAATCCGTACTATTCCGGCATCCTAACCATGGTGTGCATCAACGTAATCCTGGCGGTGAGCCTGAACCTGGCCACCGGCTTTTTGGGCCAGCTGGTCCTGGGCCATGCAGGTTTCATGAGCGTGGGCGCATATTCGGCCGCCCTGTTCACCATGTACTCCGGTCTTCCCACGTTGATTAGTTTTCCGCTGGCACTGCTGGTTGGCGGTATTGTCGCGGCGGCCTTCGGCGTGATCATCGGCGTGCCGGCGCTTCGCTTGAAGGGCGATTACCTGGCGATTTTGACGCTGGGCTTTGGTGAGATCATCCGTGTGTTGATTCTGGCCATGCCGTTTACCGGCGGCGCGGCGGGCCTTTCGGGCATTCCATTGTTGACGACGTTCACCTATGTGTTCATCATCGCGATCCTGACGGTAGCGCTGATCTTCGCATTTATCCATTCCCGCCATGGCCGTGCGGTCATCGCCATCCGCGAGGACGAGATTGCGGCGGAGGCGGCGGGTATCCACACCACATATTATAAGCTGCTCGCCTTTGTGTTGGCGGCCTTTTTCGCTGGGATTGCCGGCGGCCTGTATGCGCACCACATCGGCGTGCTCGATCCCAGTAAATTTGATTTCAACTACTCGGTCGAGATTTTGATCATGGTGGTTCTGGGCGGCATGGGATCGATCACGGGCTCTGTGATCGCAGCCGTCGTTTTAACACTCCTGCCGGAGCTTTTGCGCGGCTTCTCCGAGTACCGCATGTTGATCTATTCCGTGATCCTGATCTGCGTCATGCTGTTTAAGCCCTCCGGTCTGTTGGGCCAGCACGAGCTCTCGCTGACAAAGATTTTGAACAAGGTCCGCGGCAAAAAAGCCGGGGCGGAAAAGGAGGCGTAAGCAATGGCCGTATTGGAAGCAAAAAACCTGGGCATCGCCTTCGGCGGCCTGCGCGCGCTCGAGGATGTGCATTTCACCATCGGGGAAAAGGAAATTGTGGGCCTGATCGGTCCGAACGGTGCGGGCAAGACGACGGTTTTTAATTTGCTGACTGATGTATACATCCCCACGGAAGGTACGATTCAGTTGGAGGATCAGAGCATTGTCGGCAAAAAGACCTATCAGATTACCCAGGGGGGAATCTCCCGCACTTTCCAGAACATCCGTCTGTTCAAGGATGTTTCCGTGATCGACAACGTCAAAATTGCGATGAATTTCCAGATGAAATATTCTGTCCTCTCCGGCATCTTCCGCACGCCTGCGTACCGCAGGGAGGAAGAGCAAATTGCCCAGCGTGCGCACAAGCTGTTGCAGGTATTTAATCTGGATGACAAAGCGGAGGACATGGCAAAAAACCTGCCCTACGGCCAGCAGCGCAAGCTGGAAATTGCCCGCGCGCTGGCGACAAATCCAAAGGTGTTACTGCTGGATGAACCTGCGGCGGGCATGAACCCCACGGAGACACGGGAGCTGATGGAGACCATCCGCCTGATCCGTGACCGGTTTGGCATTTCCATCCTGCTGATCGAACATGATATGAACTTTGTCATGGGCATCTGCGAGCGCATCTATGTGCTGGATTACGGCAAGGTGATCGCCGAGGGAACGGCGGAAGAGATCCGCACCAACCCGCGTGTGATCACGGCCTATCTGGGAGGGGAATAAACATGGCTATGCTTTCCGTGAAGGACCTACAGGTTTATTATGGCTCTATCCATGCGATCAAAGGGATCTCCTTTGAGGTGAACGAAGGGGAGATTGTCACGTTGATTGGTGCAAATGGCGCGGGAAAGACGACCACTCTGCACGCGATTTGCGGTTTGACAAAGGCAAAGAGCGGGGAGATCACTTTTTGCGACCACAATCTGCGCACAACTGAACCGCACAAGATCATCCGTCTGGGCCTGGCGCAGGTTCCAGAGGGACGGCGCATCTTTGCAAAGATGACCGTGCAGGAAAATCTGGAGATGGGCGCATATATCCGCAAGGACAAAAGCGGATTGGACGCCGACTTTGAGGCGGTATTCCAGCGGCTGCCACGCTTAAAGGAGCGCCGCAAGCAGCTCGCGGGAACCCTTTCTGGCGGCGAACAGCAGATGCTGGCGATCGGCCGCGCGTTGATGGCGAAGCCGAAGATGCTGCTGCTGGACGAGCCTTCCATGGGCCTGTCCCCATTGTTGGTTGGTGAAATTTTTCAAATTATTCAGGATGTCAACAAATCCGGCGTGACGGTGCTTCTGGTGGAACAGAACGCGAAGAAGGCACTGGAGATTGCCAACCGCGCGTATGTGCTGGAGACCGGCAATATCTCCATGTCCGGCGATGCGGACGAATTGAGCCGCGACGAAAAAGTGCGCAAAGCGTATCTGGGCGGTTGAACGGGCGTTTCCCTTTTAAAATCAATCTGTTCAAAATCCCCTGCGAAAAATTTCGCAGGGGATTTTTTGACGCCTGAATAGAACCCTAAAGAACCTGACGCCAGTCAAATAAATTCACACAAAATAGCTTGCCTTTTTCCACTCTTTGCTTATTCTTAAAGGTAGATTGAGTTTTGGAAAAATGCCACAGTTTCCCTGGAAGGAACGCCTTCCAGCGGAAATTGGGGAGAGCAGTTTTGCAGCAGGATACCGGACGGAATGTTGCTTCTACAGTGGGGTCAAAGCAGAATCCAATAGAATCTGCGGCTGTAAGGAGATCTCCCATGGCGAAAGCGGTGCAGGCGAATCCGGTTGCAGGAGGGTGGAAAGGAGAGAGGACGATGAAATGGCTGTTT
>DBFXIC010000123.1:0-6389 GCA_048455095.1 Anaeromassilibacillus sp. | reverse complement strand
ATCTTTTGATATCACACTTTCCGCACAACTTGGGGTAACACCCGCAAAGGAAATCGCCAGGATCGCCAAATATGTAAGCAGCGGCAAAAAGCTGCCTCTGACCATCGGCAGTCATGTCTATGGACAATACAGATGGGTGATTCTGAGCTACAGCGTCAAAGCGCAAACATTTGATAAATACGGAAATCTGTATGTTGCGGTGCTGTCCGTCAGCCTGCAAGAATATTTGAGGAGGTGAAAACAGATGACCTATACGATCAGCGCCGCGGATTTACGTAATATCCGGCTGAATCAAACCGATGCTTTAAACTCTGTTATTCAAAATATTGCAATCATTTTATCGACAGCAAAAGGTTCTGTTCCTCTGCATCGTGACTTTGGGATAGCAATGGACGCAATTGACCGACCGGTTTCTGTGGCCGAAGTGATGATGCGTGCTGATATCCGCGAAGCGATCGAACGGTGGGAACCGAGGGCGGCTGTTGTAGATATCGCCTTTTCAGGGGACGCGTCCGAACCGGGCAAATTGATACCAACGGTAGAGGTGGAGATCAATAATGGGTAGAAATACAGAATATCAGTTTATCTCAACAGATGCGGCCGAAATTGTATCCCTGCTGACAACAGCCTATGAAAAGATCACTGGTATCACGATCCATCCTGCCAGCCCGGAACATCTATTCATCCGATGGATGGGCAACATAATCATACAAGAGCGTGTTTTAAATAATTATACCGGCAATCAAAACATCCCAAGCCGTGCCGAAGGCAGGAACTTGGATGCATTGGGCGAACTGTTTTTAGAGCAGACCCGTCCCGGAGCCAAGCCAGCCCGATGCACCGTCCGATTTGAAATTTCCGAGGCGCAGCTATTTGCCGTTTTGGTGCCTGCGGGAACAAGGGTTACGGATACAGGAGGCGTCCTGATCTGGCAAACGGAAGCGGATATCTATGTGCCGGCCGGTGAAACCTCTGTGGACGCGGAAGTGGTATGCCAGACATCCGGTACAGTGGGAAACGGCTATATACCCGGACAGATTGATACCATCATGGACTTGTACGATTACTGTACAAAGTGTGTCAATATCACTGCATCCGACACAGGCGCGGACATGGCGACGGATGAAGAATATTATGAGCTTATGCGGGCCAGTATGGACGGATATAGCTGCGCTGGCGCCAGAGGCGGTTATATCTACTTTGCCCGGCGCGTCAGTACAGAGATCGCGGACGTAATCGCCAACTCCCCAACTCCCGGCGTGGTCAAGCTGTACATATTGATGGAAAACGGAGAACCCGCGGGAGAGGAAATTAAAAACGCAGTATTGGCTGCCTGCAATGAAGATACTGTGCGGCCTTTGACGGATCAGGTATTTGTAGAGGATGCCGAAAAAATAGAGTATGACATTTCCTGCACCTACTATATACAGGAGGGCGTACAAAAAAGCGCGGCAGAATTAAAAGCGGCGGTAAATGCGGCTGTAAAAGAATACGCCGCATGGCAGAGCGCGCGCATGGGACGTGATATCAATCCGTCCTATCTGGTGGGATTGCTTATGCAGACCGGGATTAAACGCGTGGAGTTGACCGCGCCTGTATTTACCGTCTTGCGGGATGGAAGCGACAGGACCGTCCCACAGGTGGCTGCGCTGCGGTCGCTTGATGTGGTTGACGGAGGGTACGAGGATGAATGATCATGGCCTGACAACGGAAAATTTACTGGCGTCGTTCCCCGAAGCATTGCGGCATGATGCGTCGCTTGCGGCTCTGGCCTCTGCTGTCGCGGATATCCTGTCTAAGAGGCCGGAAGAAATCGGGCGGGCTGCCGTTTATCCCTCGATTGATGACCTGGATGAATCGCTTTTGGATATCCTGGCCCATGATTTTAAAGTAGATTGGTATGACTACAATTATGACGCAGATATAAAGCGAGCGTTGTTTAAAAGCAGCTTCGCCGTGCACCGGTTTTTGGGAACACGAGGCGCTGTAACCAGGGCGTTGACCAGCATTTATTCTGCCGCATCAGTCAAAGAATGGTTTGAGTATGGCGGGAATCCATATTACTTTAAAATACTGTTGTACGATCAGGATATGCCCGTTTCCATTCCGGCTAAAGAAATCAGAAAGGCCGTTGAATTCTATAAGTCCCTGCGTTCCCACCTGGAAAAAATCACGATGATCATCGAAGCCGCGGCGCGGCTCGAAATCGGATTTTCGTGGCGGCTTGCAATGCGGACCCGTTTAAGCGTATGGGGGATGCATGAAATCCGGCTGAACGGCAGCCGCGGCTTAAACGGCGAGTGGATATTGTCCAGTGTTTGGGACCGGGGCGCGCATTTTGAGGAATTTGCTTTGCATCACCGAAAACGGACGCCGCTCCAGATGACGGCATATATGACCATCATGCAAAGAGCCGGATTTGAGCAGCGGGACATACCAAAATTGTCCTGTTTTGCCGTGCGGACCCGAAACAATGTATACAGCCCGCAAACGATGATGTTGGACGGTTCCCACAGGCTGGACGGCGGGGGGCGGCTTGGGACTGTGTTTATACGTGGCGGCGTATTGCGGGCGTGCGCTTTTCGGGCGTCTGCAAATGCCAGCCCGTGTATTAAGGCCGGCCTCATCCGAAACAACATGTGGCGTCTGGACGGTTCCCGCAGTCTTGACGGTGAGCAGCTGTTGAACGCGGATATCATTACAAGCGATCTTTAAATCATGGAAGGAAGGGATTATTTTGGCGGAGAAAAACAGCATCATTACAAAAGCGCGGCGGATTGCGCTGGCCAAATTAACGGCCGGCGTAATTGACACAATCCCGCCGGTCGCCTTTATCGCCCTGGGGGACGGCGGGGTAAACGAAAGCGGGGAGCCTATTGCCCCGGATGTGGAACAGGAGGCTTTGACGCATGAGGTTTGCCGGTATGCGGTACAGAAGCCTGTCGCCTTCCCGGTGGAGACAACGGCGCGATTCGTAATTGTTATCCCGGAGGATGAACAAGCCAAAACAAAATTTTCCGAAATGGGGTTGGTCGATACAGAGGGGAATTTTGTTGCAATTAAAACAATGTATGTGAAGCAGAAGGATGACGATGTGGAGTTTTCCTTTACCTTCGATATGGAATTTTAATTGGAGGGGATATTTATGGCAGAGGTACATAATTCCTGGCAGGATACAATGGGCGAACCTTATCCGATTCCGGAGAATCCAGTTTATGACGCATCCAATATTCTAAGACCGACGACCATGACACCGGCCCATGCAGACATGTTTAACGAGATATTTTCCCGCCTGATCGTCAATACTGCGGCAGTCAAGAGCATTGCTGACAGCAAAGCGGGCACTGACACCGCTGCGTCTGATCAGGATGGATTGATGTCGAAGGAAGATAAAACCGCCCTCGATCAAGCGGTGCTGAATATTGCCGCCTTAAGCGGGATTTTGGGCGACGGCACGGCAGGCGGCGATTTACAGGGGAGCTATCCAAACCCGGCAATCAATCCCGCAAAGCTGACAGGTATCAAACCTGCGTTTGCGCAGGCAGCGGCCCGCGCGAATATTACCAATGGCGATACCCTGGCAATTATCCTGGGTAAGATCGCCAGGATGTATGCAGACTTAAAAGCCGTGGCATGGAGCGGCAGCTACGCCGATTTGACAAACAAACCGTCCAGCTTTACGCCCGCAGCCCATACCCACGATGATCGATATTTCACCGAAGCCGAAATAAACATAAGCTTGGCGGAAAAGGCGGATGTAAATCAAAACTGGATTGAATTGCCGATTAATGCTGGCTTTAATTACAGTGGGACAAGGCCGAAATACTGCAAGGACACGCTTGGATTCGTGCATTTGATTGGCTATATGACCTCAGAAAGCAACACGATTATTTCGCCGGATGTGCCATTTGCTACACTCCCGGCTGGGTTTTATCCGTCTGGAACGGTTTATCTCCCAATTGTGGTATTATATGATACCAATCATGGGGATGGGGCTGCGCTACAAATCAAGAATGGGGTAATATCTCTTTACCAACCACATTATATAAAGGACTTTGCGGGCGGTGGTGTATCGCTTTGGGGGGTATCCTTTTGGGTGGGATAAGCCATATTTTATGTGAAGGAGGGCGAAAGTATGTACTATAAACATTACTGCATCATCGACGCGCAAAACAGATACAAAACCCTTGTGCTGGTAATTAATGAACCGGATGAAACCGGCGAATTGCAGGAAAAAGTCCAGTACTACACACTTTTGGAAGGAGAACGGCTGATAGATGTAGCGCCGCCTGTGATGCGTCCATATATCGGTGCGGACGGGTTTATCAAGCCTGCCTGGAATGGCTCGGCGTGGATAGAATCCGCCACGAGCGAGGAAATCACAGAATGGGAGACGGAGCACCCCACACCGCCTCCTACCCCACCCGCTGAAAGTGAACGCATTGCGTCTCTAGAAACGCAGATGACAGCCGCACAGATGGCGTTAGTTGAGGCATATGAGGCAGCGGATGATCAGGCAACGACGATCATGTTGGCGCAGACCGAAGCGTATGAGACAGCGGACAGGCAGAACACAGACGCCCTGCTCGCGCTGACCGAAGTGTACGAATCCATGCTTGCGCTGCAAGCGCGTGTGACGGCACTGGAGGGAGGTGAAGTAAATGGCTAAAGTATACGCGGAGCTGATTCGCAAGGGTTTAAAGGCAATCGGGGACGTACCCAAGGTCCTACAGGCCGAGGTTAAGGAGCTGCTCGAAAATGAGTAGCTTTTTTCTTTTCCTCGCAAACATCTTCTGCCGGAGGGAGGTGCGCATAATGGCAGTTGTTTACGCGACGCTGATCGTGAAAGGCAAAAAGACGCTGGAGGACGTCCCGGCGCTGCTCAAGGAGCAGGTGCGGGAAATCCTCTCCGCTCTCGATGTGGATGTACAGTAACATATGATGGGGCCGGGCTGGCGGAACAGCCCGGCCTTCAATTTTGCCCAGGGGGTGTAAGTAATGGCGGATGAGAAATGCATCGTAGACCCGCAGCGGGATTGCCTTGGCCTGCATAAGGCAATCGCCCTGGAAAAGCAAATGTCGGAATACCGCACTCAGGCGCGGGAAACACACGCCGATATGTATAGGCGGATTGCGGCGCTGGAACAGTCCGGGTCCGCACAGGAGGCGCGCTATCAGGCGATCATGGACAAATTGACGGAACTGTCCGTCCGGCTTAATGAGGCGTTAGCGACTATCGCGGCACTCAAGGAAAAACCGGCGAAACGGTGGGAGAGCATTGCCGACAAAGCGATATGGGCCGTGCTCGCGGCGGTGATCGCCTTTGTCCTGGGACGGATGGGGCTGTAAGACTGGAGGGAGCACAAATGAAAATCAATTGGAAGGTACGCATTAAAAACCCGCTGTGGTGGGTGCAGATAGCGGCGGCGCTGGTACTGCCGATGCTCGCATACTTCGGCCTGGCCTGGGAGGATATGACCTCCTGGGGCGCGCTGCGGGATGTGTTTCTGCGCGCGGTGCAGAATCCCGTTGTGCTACTTGCTGCGGCAGCCAGCGTGTTTAACGCTGTGACAGACCCGACGACGGCCGGCGTTGGGGACAGCAGGCGGGCGCTTGAGTATAAGACGCCGAATCGTGACGAATAAATTATTAAGCCGCCAGTCATCTGACCAGCGGCTTGACCAACTAAATATTAATGATAAAAACAGTTAAAAAATCGCTTGATAATTGTACTTATATTTAAGATTTGGAGGTTATGAGGTGGGACAAGTCATAAAAGGTATCGATATTTCGTCGCACCAGGGGGACATTGATTTTGAGCGCGTGAAGGCGGATGGTGTCCGCTTTGTGATCATCAAGGTCGGGCAGGGACTTCGGGAGATGGGGACGTTTCGTCAAAAATACCTGCCCGCTGTGCTGGCCGCAGGGCTTGACTGGGGCGCGTACTGGTGGAGCGACGCCGTGACGGTCGCCGAAGCTCAAAAGGAGGCGGCGGCATTCGTCAGGGCGCTCGACGGCCTGCGCCCGACTTATCCGGTGTACATGGACCAGGAATACGAATCTCCCTGCGGTAACGCCTGGGGCGTGGGCAAGGGAAAGCAGCTTCGCACCGACATGGCAAAGGCGTTCCTGAAGGTTCTGGAGGACGCCGGGTACTACGCGGGGCTGTACGCTTCGACAAACTGGTTGCAATACTGGGTGGACGACAAACAGCTTGAAGTATATGACAAGTGGGTTGCACAGTACGCCGAAAAATGTACCTATACTGGCAACTATGGGATGTGGCAGCATCACGGGGACGCGCCGGGCTTTGTGGGACGTGTGGACGGCATTTCCGTACCGGTGGATATCAATGCCTGCTACCGGGATTATCCGGAGATCATCCGGGC
>DBFXIC010000122.1:0-3017 GCA_048455095.1 Anaeromassilibacillus sp. | reverse complement strand
AGCCAAGCAGGAACTCTATATCGGCAACGATCCCGAAAATGTGGACGGCCTGAACTTCCTGGAAGGCAAGAGTATGTCTTACATAAATGAGAAAGCCTTTGAAGGAACCGTACTGGCGCACACCGACGGCGGCGTGCCGAACGTTGTATTGCATGTGCCGGACTTCTCTGAGGAGTCCTTGGGTTCGCTCATTTATTTCTTTGAAAAGGCCTGCGCAATCTCCGGCTATCTGCTCGGTGTGAACCCGTTTGATCAACCCGGCGTGGAGAGCTATAAGAAGAACATGTTTGCTCTTCTCGGCAAACCCGGTTATGAGGCGCAGAAGGAAGCTTTGGAGGCAAGACTCCATCAATAAACCGGCGGTTTCATCCGCAGAACGCGGAAATAATATCATACAGGGGGAGTTTCAATGGTTACTCTGATCGTAGGAAAAAAAGGTTCCGGCAAAACAAAAAAATTGATTGAGCGCGCGAATGAAGCGGTGAAAACTTCCAACGGCAACGTCGTTGTGATTGAAAAGGGCTTGAAGCTGACGTACGACATTTCCCAGCAGGCGCGCCTTGTGGACAGCGACAGCTACAGCATGCGTGGCATGGAAGCGCTGGCTGGATTTGTCAGCTGCATCTGCGCCGGTAATTACGATGTGACGGATATCTTTGTGGATTCCACACTGAAGATCATCGGCCAGGATATGCAGGATCTGGAAAAGCTTGTTGAGCGTATGAACAAGCTTTCCACCGAAGCGAACACCAATATCATCCTGTTGGTCTCCGCTGAAAAGAGCGAGCTCCCCGAGGGGATTGAAAGCCTCGCAACCCAGATTTAAATTTAATATGCACGATACCGCCGGTGCTATAGCGGCGCCGGCGGTGTCTTTGTGCGTATTTTGTATATCTTTCAAATTTTTACCCATAAATTGTATTGACAAAGCGTGCAGGAACCTATATAATAGGTTAATGTAGCGCCGAGGTGTGAAAAATGCTTCTGGATTTGAAAGACGTGTTTTTGCAGGAGGGCGCCAGCCGTTCCTACCATACCACAATGGATTTGTCCTCTGTAGATGTGAACGGTGTGTATCCGTTCGTTTCTCCCGTCGAGATTGCATGTACCGTAGAAAATCATGCGGGATATGTGCAGTTAAAAGCACAGGCGGCGTTTCGGTTTTCGATTCCGTGCGACCGATGTGCAGCGCAGGTGGAACAGCGGTATGTCTATCCTTTTTCGCACGTGTTGGTGTTGTCCCTCGAAAATGAAGAGGACGGCGGCGAATATATTCAGGTGGACGATTATAAACTCGATTTGGACGAGCTGATTCGGTCTGACATCCTTTTGGAATTGCCAACAAAATTCCTGTGTAGGGAGGACTGCAAAGGTTTGTGTCCGGATTGTGGAAAGAACTTGAATGAAGGCGCGTGCAATTGCCAAACACATCAGATTGACCCCCGTTTGGAGGTCCTTAAAAAACTGATAGATAGCTAAGCATTTTGTAAGGAGGTGCTGACAATGGCGGTACCAAAGCGGAAAGTATCCAGCGCAAGACAGAATAAGAGACGTTCCAACGTGTGGAAGCTCAACGCTCCTGCACTGATGAAGTGCCCGAAGTGCGGGGAGTACAAGGCGCCTCACAGAGTGTGTGACAACTGCGGTTATTACAACGGCAGAGAAGTCATCAAGAAGGAAGCCTGATTTTTGATTTCCGAAGGATAGAGAAGGAGCAATCCTTCTCTATTTTTTTGCTTTGTACAGGGGGGAGAATATGTCTGTAAAAATTTTGTCCGTGGAGCCGGACAGCCCAGCCCAGCACGCCGGTATCCTGCCGGGGGAGACGCTTGTCTCTATCAATGAAAATGAAATTTGCGATATTTTGGACTACCGTTTTTATGAAACGGACCGGAACCTGTCCATCCTTGTGCAGAACAGCGCGGGAGAGCCCCGTACTGTGCAGATCCGCAAGGGTCAGTATGAGTCCATCGGGCTGGATTTTGAGACGTATCTGATGGACAAGCAGCAATCCTGCACCAACCGGTGCATTTTTTGCTTTATCGATCAGCTTCCCAAGGGCCTGCGCAAAAGCCTGTATTTTAAGGATGACGACTCCCGCCTGTCGTTCCTATTTGGCAACTATGTGACGCTGACAAACCTCAAGGAGCGCGAAGTGGACCGCATTATCAAGATGCACATCAGCCCGATCAATATTTCCGTGCACACCACCAATCCGGAGCTGCGCGTGAAGATGATGGGCAACCGCTTTGCAGGCCGCTCCCTGGAGATTCTCTATCGCTTTGCGCGCGCTGGAATCAAGCTCAATTGTCAGATTGTGCTGTGTCGGGACATCAACGACGGTGCGGAGCTCGACAGAACCTTGGGGGATTTGACCGGTCTGTGGCCGTCCGTCCAGAGCGTGGCGGTGGTTCCGATCGGCTTAACGAAGTACCGGCATGGGCTGTATCCCCTCATTGGATACGATCAGGAGACAGCTGGGGCAGTTGTGAAACAGATCGAACGCTGGGGCGATCAGTGCGAACAGGCGCACGGGCAGCGCATCTGCTATGCCGCGGATGAATTTTATTTAAAGGCCAAGCTGCCCATCCCACCTGCCGCATTTTACGGCGATTTTGACCAGCTGGAAAACGGCGTGGGCCTGATGGCAAGCCTGGAGCAGGAGTTTATGGCAGCGCTGGAGGACTTTGAACCGCCCGAAGCAGCTCGCAAAGTCACCATCGCCACAGGAATGGCGGCACATGGCTTCCTGGATCGTTTGCTTGACGAACTGCGGCAAAGATGGCATAATTTAACATGCGACGTGGTCCCCATTGTAAACAACTTTTTTGGGGATACTATCACAGTAGCGGGCCTTGTGACAGGCGGCGACTTGCTTGTGCAACTCCGCGGTCGAGAGCTCGGGGACGCACTTTTGCTGCCGGATGTGATGCTCCGCAGGGAGGGAGACATCTTCCTTGACGACGTCTCCCTCAAAGAATTGTCTGAAGCTTTGCAGATTCAAATCATCACCGTTC
>DBFXIC010000121.1:0-4232 GCA_048455095.1 Anaeromassilibacillus sp. | reverse complement strand
CGGCGGCCGCGGCATCGTGTTTGCCACGGGTACTCCCGTGTCCAACTCCATGACGGAGCTGTATACCATGATGCGCTATCTCCAGCACGACCTGCTCGCCTCCAGAGGCTTTTCCCACTTCGATTGCTGGGCCTCCACCTTTGGGGAAACGGTCACGGCCATTGAGCTGGCCCCGGAGGGGACGGGCTACCGCGCACGCACGCGGTTTGCCAGGTTCTTCAACCTACCGGAGCTGATGGCCATGTTCAGGGAGGCGGCGGACATCAAGACCGCCGACCAGCTGCACCTGCCCACCCCGGAGGCGGTCTATCACAATGTAGTCGCCCAACCAACGGAAATACAAGAGAACATGGTGCAGGAGCTATCCGAGCGGGCGGCGGAAGTGCATGCCGGGGTGGTCAACCCCAAGGAGGACAACATGCTCAAGATCACCTCGGACGGCCGGAAGCTGGGGCTGGACCAGCGGATCATTAACCCCATGCTGCCCGATGAACCCGGCAGCAAGGTCAACCAGTGCGTGGAAAACATCCTGCGCATCTGGCGGGAGGGATCAGCAGACAAGCTGACCCAGCTCGTTTTCTGTGACATCTCCACCCCCAAGGAGGACGGGAGCTTCACTGTCTACGACGATATTTGCCAAAAGCTGATCGACGGAGGGATTCCCGAAGGCGAGATTGCGTACATCCATAAGGCCAATACCGAGGCCAAAAAGAAGGAGCTGTTCGCCAAAGTGCGCGCCGGTCAGGTGCGGGTGTTGCTGGGGAGCACCCAGAAGATGGGGGCCGGAACCAACGTGCAGGACCGGCTGGCCGCGCTTCACGATCTGGACTGCCCCTGGCGGCCCGGCGATCTGGAGCAGCGCAAGGGTCGCATCGTGCGGCAGGGAAACCGAAACGACACGGTGCACATCTACCGCTATGTGACGGAAAACACCTTCGACGCCTACCTGTGGCAGACCATTGAGAACAAGCAGAAATTTATCAGCCAGATTATGACCAGCAAAAGTCCTGTACGCTCCTGCGAGGATGTGGATGAAACAGCTCTGTCCTATGCGGAGATCAAGGCGCTGTGTGCGGGCAACCCGCTGATTAAGGAAAAGATGGACCTAGATATCGAGGTGGCCCGGCTCCGGCTGCTCAAGGCCAACCACCAGAGCCAGCGGTTTCAGATGGAGGACCGGCTGCTGAAATACTTCCCTGTCGAGGTTGAAAAGTGCCGGGCGCAGGTTGGAGGCTTTGAAGCTGATCTGGAAACGCGAAACAACCATCCCCTGCCCTCGGAGGGATTTGTGGGCATGGAAGTGCTGGGACACACATTTTCGGACAAGGAAGAAGCGGGCAAGGCGATTCTGGAAGCGGTCAAGACCGTGGTGGATATGAAAAGCGTGCGGATCGGGCATTACCGGGGATTTGAAATGAGTCTGGAACTCAGCGCTTTCGGACGGGAGTACATCCTGACGCTCAGGGGCCGCATGGCGCATTTCACGACGCTGGGCAGCGACCCGCGCGGGAACATCCAGCGCATCGACAACACGCTCGGCTCCATGGAAAGCCGGCTGAAAACGGTCCAGGACCAGATCGCCACGCTGCAAAAGGAGCAGGAGGCGGCCAAAGAGGAGATCGCAAAACCCTTTGCGCAGGAGGACGAACTGCGGGAGAAAAGCGCGCGGCTGATCGAGCTGGACACGCTGCTGGACATTGGCAAGGGCAGCCCGGAGGTCATGCCGGAGGGCGGCGAGCCGGAAGCGATGGAGGCGGCGGTGCCGGACGCAGCGCAAGGCACACGGGAGCCGGAGAGAAAGGAGCGAAGCCGTGAGGAGGTCCGATAGCCCAGGAAACGCGGGCGAAGTGAGGCGCATCAACCTCATGTTCTGGGTCACGCCCCATGAAAACGAGCTGATCCGGCGCAGAATGGCGCAGGCGGGCACGGCGAATCTGAGCGCCTACCTGCGCAAGATGGCCATTGACGGCCTGATTGTCCATCTGGAGCTGTCGGAGCTGAAGGAGATGATCTCGCTGCTTCGCCGCTGCGCGGGCAGCCTTAACCAGATGGCAAAGCGCATGAACGAAACCGGGCGCGTTTATGAGGTGGACCTGCGGGATGCGATGGAACTGCAGGAACGGCTATGGACGATGGCCAACGCCCTTCTGACCAAGCTGGCGGGGATTCGGTAGGGGCGGCCTCAGCTTGTCGAAAAAGCTCGCCTGCGGCGATCTTTTCCGACAGGACACGTTTCCCCTGCGCTTTCAGCGCGGCCGGGGAAACGCGCAGGGAAACCTTGCTACGCAAGGCTTCCGAATCCACCGCACATGTCGCTGGATTCGGAATACAGCTCGGAGGGCTGCGGCCCTCCGAACCTCCCTGAAGGGTTTTTGACAGTCTGGGGCGGCCTGCGGGCCGCCTCTTTTTTGCGTAAGTGAAAAAAAGGGCGAAAAACGCCCCGAAACCCTGCAAAAAGAGAAAAAGCCCATCGGACGACCCACCATCCATCCATCTTTCCCAAGGGGCCTGCAAACGAAAAAAATCCGCCAAAATCATCCCGAAACCATACAGGAAAAAAGGAGGAACGCGATGCCGAGAATGAGCAGGAAGCGGCGGGAGGAATGGGACTTCTTCCTCAACCGCCGAAACCGGATCACCTACAACGACCTGTGCCGCAACTGCCGGCATGACTGCAAGCAGAGCTTCCGGGCGCAGATCGTGGCCTGCCGGAAGTACCGGAGCAAGCGGAGTGAAACATGGCGGTAACACGCATCATGGCCATGCACCTGAACAAGGGCCGCACGATTGCCCAATGCCTGAAAGACCGAACGGACTATGCCAAAAACCCCGGCAAAACAAAGGGCGGCGAGCTGATCTCCGCTTTTGGCTGCGATCCCAGGACCGCCGACGCGGAGTTTCTCTTTGCCAAGCGGCAGTACCGGCAATTTACGGGCCGGGAGCCGAAAAACGACGTGATCGCCTACCAGATCCGGCAGTCCTTCAAGCCCGGCGAAGTGACGCCGGAGGAAGCCAACCGCATCGGGTACGAGCTGGCGAAGCGTTTTCTCAAGGAACGCCATGCCTTTTTCGTGGCCACCCATTGCGATACGGCCCACATTCACAACGTACGCCCGGATAGGGAGATGAGAAAAGCAGTATAAGGTACTGCCCCGTAAGATAACGCGGGAAACAACCAGTCTAACTGAAAGGCGAAAGCTGACACGGGAACACAGTACGGCTGGAAAGCGGTAAGTCACCTAAAGGCAATCGGGTGCGACTGAACCGCAATGTTAATCGGATATAAGGTATAAGTTGGATTTACTGAACGCAAGCTTCCAGTTTCTGTTATGTGCCGATAGAGGAAAATTGCCTGAAACCTCTGGTACGGAAAAGGCAAGTTATGGTTGTGGGCTTGTCGGTTATCAATCATTCCGTACAACCTGTAGGGGAACCTATGGTAACGAAGCGAAAGCGATACCGAGAATCCGAATTTACCAAGTCTCATTGCTAACCGGGGATACCCTAAGCAGGAGCGCCACGCGAAAGGGGGGATGAAAAAAACGGCTATGGCTTTGGAGCCTGAAAATCCTGCATGGGTACGGAGTGCTCGTAGTAGTCCGAGAGGGGTAACGACCCTTACATGGCGAAGGGGCACAGTTATTGCGTACTAAAATTAGAAGTTGATTAGAGAGGAAAACCTCACATGAAACCAACAACGGAAATTTTAGCAAGAATCAGTCAAAACTCACTTGCAAATAAAGAAGAAGTATTTACAAAACTGTATCGCTATCTGTTGCGTCCTGACATTTACTTTGTGGCATACAAAAACCTGTATGCCAACAACGGTGCGGCAACAAAAGGAGTAAACGAGGATACGGCGGACGGTTTCAGTGAAGCCAAAATAGATAGTATTATCAAAGCACTGGCGGACGAAACCTATCAGCCCATGCCGGTGAGGCGAACCTATATCCAGAAGAAGAATAACCGCAAAAAGCTGCGTCCCTTAGGTATACCAACCTTTACTGACAAATTGGTGCAGGAAGTGTTGCGGATGATACTGGAAGCGGCATATGAACCTATCTTTCTGGATGTCTCCCACGGTTTTAGGCCAAAAAGAAGTTGTCATACGGCCTTGAAGCAGTTGAGACGGGAGTTCAGTGGCACGCGTTGGTTTGTCGAAGGCGACATCAAAGGATGCTTTGACAACATCAATCACGCTGTTCTTGTAGGCTTGCTGAACAATAAAATCA
>DBFXIC010000120.1:0-29476 GCA_048455095.1 Anaeromassilibacillus sp. | reverse complement strand
GTACGGCGGCACGGAAAGGCGCTCGGAAAAGCGGGTGCGCGGAAGAGTTCGTTTGGATAGCTCCGCAGCACCCTTTATCTTTTCAATCAAAAAGGAAGGAGGACCGAAAAATCCAAAAAGGATTGGAAGAATTTTTGAGATTAGAAAAGGAAGGAGTAAAAACATGAAAGCAACATGGCAAAAGTGCACGGCATCCCTGCTGGCGGCGATGTTGGTTCTGGGAACGGTATTGGCAGGCTCCAGTGCTTTCGCTTCGGCAGTGAGTACGGATCAGAGCCAGGCGGCTGCGTCAGTGGATTCCGAAAATCAGGCGGTCACAATGACGCTGAATGCCCCGGAAACAGTCACGGCGGGCAGCAGCTTCGATGTGGTGTATACGCTCGGCGGCCTTGCTGAGCTGACCAATTCCATCTATGTAATGCAGATGGACGTCACTTACCCGGAGGGGTTGACCTGCACGGAGGTCGTACCGGGTGAAAACATCAAGGGGACTTTGACCTCGGGCATCCACAACGACCAGCACAAAACGACTGTGGTATATGACTGCGATGAGCTCGAAGGCCTGCCGAAGGACGTGAGCAGCCTGTTTACCGCAAAGTTTGCGGCAGATGCGGAAATGGAAGAGGGCAACTATTCCATCGAGATGAGTGATGTTCTGGCGTTTTCTTCGGATTATGAGGAGATCGACAGCACGCTAGAAAACGCGTCTCTGCAGATCGTCCATCAGGTGGCGCCGGAGAAGGCGGACCTCTCTGTGACGTTCAACGCCCAGAGCGCACAGCTGTGGATTGACGGCGAAGCGCAGAAACTCGCAAACCTGCTGGGTTCCTATACGCAGGAAGGCGTTGAAAACGGCGCAGACCTGGCGTTTGACTTTGTCCCGACGGCAGAAGGCAGGACGTTCCGTTCCGTGAGCGTCAATGGCGGCGAGCCGGAGATCATCGGAAAAGATTCCTATGCCTACACCGGCAAGATGGATACTCTGAATCCGTCCCTCAGCTTTGCTTTTGAGACGGTCAGCAAGACGACCCTTGGCGCAGTGATCGATTATGCGCAGGCGCGCATCGACGCGGGCGACACGGCGAACCTTGTTCCGACTGTGAAAAAGAAGTTTGAAAAGGCGTTTGACGCAGCCACGAAGGTCTATGAAGATCCTAAGGCGACGCAGGCAGAGATCAACGATGCCTGGAGCGATCTGATGGATGCAATCCACTATCTGGAATTCCAGGAAGGCGACAAGACCAAACTGGAAGACCTGATTGAAATTGCAGAGACACTGAGTGAAGAAGATTATACGGCGGACACTTGGACGGCGGTTGTTGAGGCTCTTGAAGAGGCAAAGGCAACTGCTTCGGACGAAGACGCCGTTCAGAATGATATCGATGCATCGTATGAGTCCCTGTACAAGGCGATGAAGGCTCTGGAGAGTGTCGCAGACCGCTCCATGTTGGAGACCGTTATCGCACGGGCAGAGACAATCGACCTGGACCAGTATTTTGATGATGGCAAGGAAGACTTCACCAAAGCGCTGGAAGATGCCAAGGCGCTTGGCACCGACGCAACCCAGAAGCAGGTTGATGCAGCGGCAACCGCATTGAGCGAGGCCATGGCGAACCTGCGCAAATATCCGAGCATCGAAGAGCTGGAAGCGCTCCTCGAGCAGATGGAATCCAAAGATCTGAGCGGATACACGGCGGCGAGTGCGGCGGCGTTTATCGCGGCGAAAAATAACCTTGCAGCGGCCCTTGCAAACCCGGCGGCAACACCGGAAGAGCTGGCGGCAGTGCAGGATGGAGCAATCCAGGCGGACAAGAATCTTAAGACGAGAACGAACAGCAGCTCCAAGGGCTCGTCCTCCGGCGGCTCCGGCAAGGCTCACAAACCGGTCGGCGCGTACGGCGAATCCGGCACAGCAGTGGTCAGCCCAGTTGTCACAGCAGCGCAGGCTGTTGCGGAGCAGGCTTCTGTCCGCAGCGATACGACGCTCCCCTTCACCATGGTAAAGGGCAGCGCATACTGCTTCAAGATGACCGTTGTGAACAGCGACGCAACGCCGGTGTTCACCGTGGGCGATGGCAGCGTGTTGAAGACCCAGTTTGTGGCAAAGATCGGCAACGATTATTACTTCCGCGTTTATGCAACCGGCAAACCGGGCCAGGGCACAGGTGTTTATACCACGCTTCCGGGCCAGCAGCCGCAGAGACACTGCACCGTAACGGTTTGCTAATTGTTTTTACTGAAAGCTGCTGTAAGTACGTATGACGTTGTACGTCCTGTAAAGCAGTGCATGGGAAAATCGGCCGATTGTTTCCCATCACAGACGCGGTGCGTCTGTGGGAACGATTGGTTGATCGCTTCCCATCAAAACCGCTGTAAACGTGAAATGGCGTTGTGCGCCCTGGCGCACCGGCGGAATTGTGGGTAGGGCCTGCCGTTCGGCAGGTTCCTACACCTGGCTGGTTCGAAATAAAGCGAAGGCGGCAGGGGATTTTTGGGAATGTACCTGCCGGAGACGGCCTCAGATGGGTACGCGTCAGATCTGTAAGGGATACAGTGCGCCGTGCCTGCTGGGCAGTGCCCGGCGGATTGGCTTTCTCGAAAAGCCGCCGGGTAACAAGCAACAGAAAAGTCCTTAAATGGACACGTATTCCCACATAAGGGCGCTGTGGGCGCGGCCGCAAACCGTGTTTACAATGATGCGGAAGGACGGCTGTGGGAAACTGTTACAAGCCGATACATACTGAGGTGAAATGCCATGCACAATCGCAGCAAAAGACGCAAAACGTTCTCCAAATACCTCTCCATGTTACTGGTGCTCCTGGCCGCGGTTGCCATGTTCTCGGCAACCGGCGCGGCGGAAACACAGGGGGAACCCCCGGATTCCTCCGCCTATGAGCAGGGTAGGGAGCATATAGGCACGGAAGAGAGGGCGGATTATCTGGATACCCTCTCGGTCAACCCGGATGCGGACACGCAGGAGGGCGAGATTACCATCCGCTATTACTTTTATAACCGGTGCCTGTCCTGTGATGAAGAGGCGACCATCAAAGAGAATATTCTCGGGATGGTCAAGAAGGATTTTCCCAACGTCGTAGCGGATTTACAGATCTACAATGTGGCGGAAGAAGAAAATCTGGAGGCGTTAAAGCAGGAATTTGCAGAACATGGGATCAGCGAGGAAAATTTGATGCTTCACCCGATCGTCTTTATCGGGGACGAAGTGATGATGGGCTCTCAGGAGCTGGGCGACCGCTTTCAATACGCGGTGTCCAATACCCTGAAAGCCAGCCGGAAGGCTGCCTCCAACCAGGTTACAGTCAAATATCTGTACGCGGACGGCTGCACAGAGTGCGAAAAGGCAGAAGAATTCCTGAACGGCGTCGCAGAGATCCAGGTCCAAAACGCGGACGGGCAGATCGAGACAAAGCCCTTCCATGTTGAGGCGGTCAATGCGGGAAATATTGCGGACATTGAGCGGATCAATGCGCTTTACCATCAATACGGGGTGAAACCCGAAGAACAGCGCGTGCCCATTGTCCTGTATGACGGCGGCTACCTGGTTGGTTACGATAACATCAGCAAAAACCTGGTGCAGGTTCTGGAAAACGGTTCGGAAGGGGGCGGCATTTCCCGGGAAAGCGGGCAGATGTCCGCGGCCGACGTGTTCTGGGTTGCCCTGTCGGGCTTCATCGGGGGGCTTTCGCCCTGCTCGATGTCCCTGGTTTTGCTCCTGTTTTCTTTGCTGGCTGCGGACAAGCGCCGTGTGCTCAAGGCTGGTTTCGGCTTTGTCGTGGGCAGGATCATCATGTATTTCCTGATGGGAACCGTATTCTTCGGCATTCTGAACGCCGCAAGCAAAGCGTTTTTGTCCGGGATCAACATGGCGGTCACCATCCTGGTGTGCGTTGTAGGCGTCGTTTTTGCAGTTTTAAGTTTTATCGATTTTTACAGGGCGAAAAAGGGACAGGCTGGTAAGGCCATCCTGCAATTCACCCCCAAGATGAAGGCTTTTTATCAGACGTATATCGAGAAGGTTTCGGCCGGGAAAGCCCTGTTTGCCGCTGCAATGGTTGCAGGCGCAATCGTTGCGGTGGGGGAATTCCTGTGCACCGGGCAGCTTTTTGCCGCGACCGTGCTGTATTACTTTGACGCGGGTGCGGGGAATCTGCTGTTGGGCGCAACCGTATTCCTGCTATACGCAGTGATGTTGTCCCTGCCCGCCGTCGTGGTGACGGTGCTGCTCTATAAAGGAAAGCAGTACCTGGAAGTGGCGGACCGGTTTGCAGGGAAGGAATATCTGGTGAAGCTGTTGATGTCCCTGTTGTTCTTGGGGTTTGCCGCCCTGGGCATTTACCATTTGGTGGCCTAATCCCCGCTTGTACGGCGCGGGAACCGCTGCAATCCGGCAGAAAGCGTCTCAAAAAGATGCGGCGGGATGGCAGGAAAGCCGCCAGATCCATTTAAAAGGAAAACCGCAGTGTGCTCCCGGCATGGGAATTGTTCGGTTTGCCGGCTGAGCAGAGGCGGTTTCGATTCGACTTTTTGGAAAAGGAATTTTTACCTGCGTGGGAAATACATTCCTGCGCAACGGGGCAAAAACTTCTACAAAGGAGGATTCATGTGAAAAGGATTACAAAGTTCGCCGCAGCATTATCCGCCGCCTTTTTAGCGGCCGCCATGCTGGCGACAGGCGCAAGCGCGCATGATAACGGCGTCAGCAGGACGCCTCCCATGGGATGGTCCAGTTGGAATGCATTCTGGGCGAACATCGATGAAGATCTGATTGTCGATACCGCGGATGCCATGGTCCAATACGGGCTGAAGGACGTGGGTTACGAGTACGTCAATCTGGACGACAACTGGCAGTCCTCTGAGCGCGACGAAAACGGAAGACTGCAGTTTGATCCTATCCGTTTCCCGCACGACGGCAACTGGTTGACCTCTGAGCTGCACGACAAAGGCCTTAAAGTTGGCCTGTACACCTCGAATGGCCTGTTTACCTGCCAGGATATGCCGGCCTCTGAATTCCGCGAGCTGAGCGATGCAACGAGTTTTGCGGAATGGGAGATCGACTATTTCAAGTACGATTACTGCCACAATGTGCAGCTCTCTCCCACCGCGTACGGCATTCACGGCATTAAGATTGCCAAGCCCTACACGCCGGGCACGGAGATCTATTCCTACTCCGCCAGCGATGCAAAGCTGGAGGGCACTGCGGTGCTCAAGGGCAATTACATCGATGGGCTGGGCGAAAACGCAGGCTTCGCCACCTTCACGGTCAATGTACCGGAGGACGGCACCTATGCGCTGAACCTGGACTTCTACAAAAAGCCGTCTAGCACGGAAGTACCGATGTTTATCGACATCAACGGCGACAGCATGCACCCGTACCGGATGATGCTTCCGGCGACCGGCTACACCGACGGCGCGCCGGGCAGCAGAGGCGCGGCCATGCTGGACCTCAAAGCGGGCGAAAATACCCTGAAGTTCTATAACCCAATCCGCAGTTCCAACCGCGACTATGATACCGCGAGATACAACTACGGATTCATGCGCGACAACCTGATGAAGGCAACGGAGAAACACGCGGCGGCGAACGGCAAGGAAAATCGCCCGATCGCATTCTCCATCTGCGAATGGGGCGGCCGCCAGCCTTGGGTCTGGGGCGGCGACACCGGAAACCTGTGGAGAACCACAGGCGACATCTCCGCGTCCTGGAGCTCTGTGATGAGCATTTACGACGTCAACGTCAATCTGTACCAGCACGCGGGCAGATATGGCAAGGAAGACGGCGACTACAACTATGGCTGGAACGACCCCGATATGCTGGAAGTCGGCAATGGCTCCCTGACCCATACCGAAAACATTTCGCATTTCAGCCTGTGGTGTGAGATGGCGTCCCCGCTGATCCTGGGCAACGACCTGCGCAAGATCGGCGATCATCCGGAAATCCTCGAAATCGTCAAGAATGAGGACGCAATTGCCATCAACCAGGATCCGACCGCAATCCAGGGCATCAAGTTCCAGGATGACGGCGATCTGGAATATCTGGTAAAGCCCTTGACCGACGGTAGAGTTTCCCTGCTGATGTTCAACCGCTCCAACGAAGCGGCTACCATGAGCGTGGAATTGTCCCAGATGGGCGAGCTGGTCCGTCAAAAGGACGAAACCTATTTCGAGAACTACTACAATCTGGAAAAATCAGCGGTTTATCACCTGAAGGACGTCTGGGAGAAGAACGAAGACGGCACGAACGTCGAGTTTGATTCCCCGGTCGCTTCCGCGGTTGTCCCGTCCCATGGCGTGAAGATGTATATCGTCTCGCCGGGCGAAGAAGTGGACAAGGCGGTTTATGTGCTGGGCAGCCTCTCCAAGACCAATCTGAAGAGCGGCGAGTCTGCAATCCTGACGGCGAAGTTTGTCAACGGCGGCACGACGAAGGTTGAGAACGTCAGCCTGAGCCTCGACCTGCCGGAAGGCGTCACCGCGAAGGCGCTTACCAACACAGTGGGCAATGATCTGGCTACAGGCGACAGCCTTGAAGCGAAGTACCGCATTACAGCGGGCGACGTCGCTTTGACGGACGCACCTTTGACCATCAAAGCACTGCTGCTGTATGAAGGGGATCGTGAAGCGGTTACTACGGAATTTAAGGCCACAGTATCCGTCCAGGTCCTGAATCCGGGCGACCCGTTGGAAGACGGTCCGCTGACCATCCATAACTGGGTATCCGGCAAATCCGGCTGGGGCACCATTCGTCAGGATCGTTCCATCAACGGAAACACTCTGACCATCGCTGGAACAAAGTATGACACCGGTATCGGTACGCACGCTCCTTCGGAGCTGGTCTACTACATTGGCGGACGCAACGTCAACTTCACCGCGCTCTGCGGTTCGGATGACGATTCCGGCGGAAACGGCGATATCCGGTTCTATGTCTACGGCGACGACGAGCTCCTGTTCGACAGCGGCACGCTGAAGTGGAAGGGCGATGCAAAGCCCATCGACATCAAGCTCATGAACCGCGATTATCTGCGCCTGGTGGTCGATTCCTGTGGCAACATGGACTTTGACCACGCAGACTGGATCGATCCGCGCATTTCGACTTATGAGCCGACTACTGTGATGGATGGAATCCTGACCGCAAAGAATGCATGGTCCATCAGCAGCTACTGGAGACAGGCTGAAGACGGCAAGAACGTCGACGGCGGCCCGCTGGTGCTCGATGGCGTCGATTACAGCCGTCCGGACGGCGGTTACCAGGTCAACGCACCTGGTCAGGCGACGTATTATGTGAACGGTTCGGCTGGCGTATTCACGGCAAAGATCGGCCTTGGCGATGAAATCTTGAAAAATGCAGACAAGGGTGCGACGGTCAACTATAAGGTTTATGGCGACAGCGAGCTGCTCTATGAGCAGTATATGGATGCAACCATGAAGCCGGTGGATGTGGAAGTCCCGATGGCGGGCTACACCTTCCTGAAACTGGTGGTTGAAGAGGTCGAGAACACTCTGTATGACCACGCCTGCTGGATTGAGCCGCGCTTTGCCGCCAGCTCGGATCAGCTGAGCGATCTGATCGAAGAGGCGAAGGAACAGATGGCCTCGACGGGCAACGTGTCGAAGGATGTGGCTGAGAAGCTGCAGACTGCCATCGATAACGCACAGGCGGTCGTAGATAAGGGCGACGCCACCGTGGAAGAGATTGCCTCCGCTGCGAAGGACCTGCGCAAAGCCATGGAAGAATTTGATCTGGCCACCTATGTGGTGGATAAGTCCGGCCTCTACGGGGCTATTATCCTGGCCAAGTGCATCAATGAGGAAGACTACAGCGAAACCCAGTGGGCAGCGTTTAAGAAGATCTATGACGCTTCCTACGAAATCTACCTGGACGACAGCGCTTCTCAGGAAGCGGTCGACAAGGCGGAAGCAGATCTGCGCAGAGCCATGAAGGATCTGGATTGGGTCCCGAATGACCTGAACGGAGACGGCACTCTGGATCAGAAGGACCTCGATATTCTCCGCGATTACATCGCCGGAAAAGTGGAGCTGACCGATGAGCAGCTTGCTCTTGCGGACTACGATGGAAACGGAATCGTCGATGTACGCGATCTGATCAAATGGAAACAGTACCTGAAGGAACAGGGAACAAATTGACCATCCCTGTCAGGAACAATCCCATATAATCTAATGCAAACGGCAGGCTATCAGCGTAAGCTGATGGCCCGCCGTTTTTATAAGCAAAAAAATGTGGCAGGTCACGGAAGAAAACGGTCCGGACCTGCCGCATCGTGGTTTGATCCGGAACCCCCTTTTTATTCGGAAGCCTGCCATTTATCATTTGGGTTTCCCTTTTGGGGGAAGCCGCATGTATATCGCAAAGTATCCAATTGTTCTTCTAAATTTGCAATTTATTGTTGAATATTATATACTATGTCTAAATATATTGGTTAAAAATGGAGCGGGGTGAACGCTTTGAAAAAAATACGGGATGTGCTGCTCAACGTCAGCCTGCGGACAAGGATGATCCTGTCCAATATTGTTGTGGCGCTCATTCCTTTCCTGATTTTTTCGATTGTGAGCGGTTTTGTGTTTTTGAACCAGGCGCAAAAGACCGCCGAGGAGCATTCCGCACAGATGATCCACCAGGTGCGCAATTCCATGGACGTCTATGTGGGAACCATTGAAAAAATGGCAAATTATGTCCAGCTGGATCTGCGCGACACGCCGTTCTTCACCATGGAGTCGGACAAGACACCCGGCTGGGAGGTGGAGACGTCGCGCATCCGCACTATGTTGGAGGATGTGGCGGATTCACACCGCGAGGTTGCAGGAATCCTGATCGCATCAAAAAATGATCTCTATGTCAGCACCGGGATGTCGCGCATTTCGCGCGACCCTTTTGAAAACGAGACGTGGTACCGCGAAGCGGTGGAACGCCCGGAGGAGGTCCAGCTGATCAGCGTGGTGCTCGGCCGGAATATCGTCACCAACCGCAGCTACAGTGTGGACGACGTGTTTTCCCTGGCAAAGGCCGTGCAGGACCCCCAGACCGGCGAGGTGTTGGGCGTCATCTTGCTCGACATCCGCCACGACATCATACAGAATTCTATCAACAGCGTGACCATTGGGGAAAAGGGATTTGTCTTTGTCACCGATGAAGAGGACAATATCGTCTATACGCCGGTCAACGACATTGTGTACCGTGTCAATCCCAAATGGACGCGCGCGGAAGAGCCCATGTCTGTACAGATCGGCGGGGGCAGTTATCAGATCCGCAGTGAGCTTTCTCCCTATACGGGTTGGCGCACGGTGGGCGTGTTTTCCATGGACGAGGTCATGTCCAGTGTAAATACCATCGTGTATATCCTGCTCGCCTGCGTTATTATTTCCCTGGTGTTGGTGATCTTTGCCTCCGTGCAGCTCAGCAGGAGCCTCACCAGCCCGATCTTTAAGCTCAAACGCCTGATGAAGCAAGCCGAATCCGGAAACCTCAATGTGCGGTTCAACGGCCGGTACAACGACGAGATCGGGGAACTGGGGCAGAGCTTCAACACGATGATCGCGCGGATCAACGATTTGATCCAGATGGTCTATGTGGAGCAGAAAAACAAGCGCACCGCGGAAATGAAGTCGCTCCAAGAACAGATCAAACCGCATTTCCTTTATAATACGCTGGATACGATCAGCTGGATGGCCCGTGATTACGATGCAGAGGATATCGTACATCTGGTGGACGCCCTGACGAATATGTTCCGCATCGGCCTGAGCCACGGCAAAGATATCATCACGGTCAAGGAAGAGATTACGCATGTTTCCAATTACCTGTACATTCAGAAGATCCGTTATAAAGACAAGCTGAATTATGAAATCCATGTGGAGGAATCCCTGTACGCCATTGAAGTGCCGAAATTGATTTTACAGCCGCTGGTGGAAAACGCAATTTACCACGGCATCAAAGCGAAACGCGGCAGTGGGACCATTTTCATCACCGGGGAACCGGCGGATGAAAATCTGCTGTTTACCGTGCGGGACAACGGCGCGGGCATGCCACAGGAAAAAGTGGATGAAATCAACCGGCTGATGAGCGAGCGCGGCGTGCTGGATGAGCAGAAAAGCTTTGGCCTGTTCTATATCCGCGAGCGCATCCAGCTCTGTTACGGCGAGGGATACGGGGTGCATGTAGAGAGCTCGTTGGGCAAGGGCACCTGTGTGACCATCACGCTACCCCTGGACCGGCAGGCGAAAAAAATGGATGAGGAGTGACGGAATGTATAAGGTATTGATTGCGGACGATGAAGAGATCATCCGCAGGGGAATTGCGCATTTTTTAAAAAAGGACCCGGACATCCAGGTGGTTGCCCAGGCGGAGGACGGCGAAATGGCCCTGGAGCAGGCGATGGAGGCCCATCCTGACCTGCTCTTTGTGGACATCAACATGCCGTTTTTAAACGGTTTGGATTTTATCGAGAAACTAAAAGGAATTCAGCCAGACTCGCTCATCATCGTCATCACCGGCTATGATGATTTCAAATATGCGCAGAAAGCTCTGCGGCTGGGCGTATTCGACTATCTTCTCAAACCCATCATGGAGGATACGTTCTATGGGGCGCTGCACAAGGCAAAAGAGCAGCTCGGCTGCCGCCAAAAACAGGCGCAGTACCTCGAATGGGCGCACACGTTGGTGGAGAAAAACCGTCCGGCGCTGATTTCGGAGTTTTTGGAAAGCTGGCTGGATGGACGATTTACCGAATCCGAGGTGCAGGAACGCACCGCCGCGCTTGGGCTGGAAATCCCCCAGCAGTTCGGCGTGACGCTGGTGCATCTTGAGGATAAGGACAACGCAGAAATCGGCGGCGAATGGGACGACGACCTGCTGTTTTACGCAGCAGAAAATATGGCGCAGGAGGTATTTCAATCCTTGCACCCCGTTTCGGCCTGTCGGAACCAGGTGGGAGAGCTGGTGCTCATTACGGCGGGTGAACCGCATGTCGTGTGGGAGGCCGCGGGGGAGCGGCTGCGGCACCTTCTGCAAACACATCTGCCCGTGGACGCGTTCCTGACCCGGCGCGCCGGGGAAGGGCCTGGAAATCTGCCTGCGGCTTATGAGGGCGCGGCAGAGGACTTGCGCACTCTCTTGGAAACGCCGCAGCTGGTGCGCGACGTCAAGAAGTACATAGAAGAGAACTTCGCCCGGGAGGAGTTCTCCCTGACGGAGGCGGCGGAGGTTACCCACGTTTCGCCCCAGCATCTGAGCCGCGTGTTCCGGCAGAGTACCGGCATCACGTTCATGGATTATATTACGCGCGTGCGCATCCGCAAGGCGATCGAGCTATTGGGCGGCGATGACCGCAAAATGTATGAGATTGCAGAGCTGGTGGGGTATTCCAGTCAGCATTATTTTAGCAGTGCATTTAAAAAAGTGTTGGGCGTGTCGCCCATGGAGTATAAAAAGAGCCTGCAAAAGAAAATTTGAGCCATCCCCAAAGGGGATTGGACACAAAAACAGAGAGGAGAACAGCATGAGGGAACAGCTTCAAGGGATGGACCACAGGCCGGCATGCAAGCTGGCTTGTGCAGTTGTTCTAATCCTGGCGCTGCTCTTTTCCATCTTTTCCGCGTGCGTAGCCAAGCAGCAGCCGGGTCAAATTTCCTATGTGATCGGTGTGTCACAGGCCAATATGCGGGAGCCGTGGCGGCTTGTGCTCACGCGGGAAATTCAGGAGGAGGCTGCCAAACATCCCGACGTCCGGCTCGTGGTCATGGACGCGACGGACGACAGCGATAAGCAGATCATGGACATCCAGCGCCTGCTGGATTACGGGATAGACCTGATGATTGTCTCGCCGTGCGACGTCAAAAAGGTCACGCCCGTTGTGAGCGAGGTATATCAGTCTATTCCCGTGGTTGTGCTCGACCGCGTGGTGGAGGGGTTTGATTATTCGCTGTTCATCGGTCCGGACAACCAGATGATCGGCAAACAGGCGGGAAAATCCGTCGCCGATATGCTAAAGGGCGAGGGCGCGGTATTAGAGCTCTGCGGCAGTTCCGCGTCCCAGGCGAGCGTTGACCGCAGCGAAGGGTTCAGCAGCGTGATCGGGGAAAAAGGCGACATCCAGGTGGAGCAGGTGCATGTGGTGAGCGAGTCGCGCGATTCCGCCGAGGACATTGTGCGGGCGTTTGGCACGCATCTGCGCGACATCGACGCGATCTTTGCCCACAATGACTACATGGCGCTGGGCGCGGCACGCGCATTGGAAACGCTTGGGTATGATCATATCCGCATCGTCGGTGTGGATGGGTTTACCGGGGAGAACAGCGGGATCGATCTGGTGCGGCGCGGGGTGATCGACGAGACGATCACCTGTCCCACCGGCGGCAGGGAGGCGGTGCAGTACGCACTGGAAATTTTACAGAACGTCAGCGGCGTGCCCAAACAGGTGATCCTGCGCAGCCACAATATCACAAAGTGGAATGCGGACAATTACGAGAAGGGGCTCTATCGCAAACACGAGGATCTCAACCGCATCATCGACGTAGGATATGCGCAGGTTGGCACAGAGAGCGCATGGCGTTTGGCAAACACCGAGTCGATCAAAACCGCGGCAAAGGATTTTGGCATCAATCTGATCTATGAGGACTGCAACCAAAGTCAGGAGCGCCAGATTGAAGCGCTGCGCCGGTTTATCCAGATAGGGGTGGATGTGATTGTCCTGAGCCCTGTGGTGGACAGCGGCTGGGACGAGGTGTTGCAGGAGGCAAAGGAGGCAGGCATTCCCGTTTTACTTTCCGATCGAAAGGTCAGCACCGAAAAGGACGATATGTATATGACCTTCATCGGTGCGGATTTCCTGGAGGAGGGCCGCCGCGCCATGCGCTGGCTGGCGGGAACCATGGACAGCCCCAAGGACCGCGTGCGCATCATGGAAATTGAGGGCACGGTGGGCGCGTCTCCTTCTGAGGAGCGCAGCCAGGGTTTCAAAGAGGTGATGCGGGAATATCCCAACTGCCGAATTGTCTATTCCAAGAGCGGCGATTTTACCTATGAGGGCGGCAGGCAGGTGGTGGAGGAGTATCTGGAAGCCCATGCGTGGGACGTCGATGTGATTTTTGCCCAGAACGACGACATGGCGCTGGGCGCGGCAGAGGCGTTGGAAGCCCATGGCATCACGCCTGGCGTGGACGTGGAGTTGATCTCTGTGGATGGCGCGCGCCAGGCGTTTGAAGCGCTGATCGACGGAAGGATGAACTGCGTAGTGGAATGCAGCCCGCTGCTTGGGCCACAGCTCATGAAGGCGATTAAGGATCTGATGGCGGGCAAGGAACCGCCTCTGCGCATCATCACGGACGAAAAAGTCTATACGCAGGAAAATGCTTCCCAATACATCCGCAGCCGAAAGTACTAACCAGGCAAGCTGAGCTTGCAGGCACGGCCGGCGCGGGGCTATCTGTAAAAAACAGGTTGAGCGTTCGCCGGACAGAAAGAACGGGCTCCCGATTTGTTCGCCGGACCGACAAAAGGGAATCGGCATAGCCGCGAAAAGCCGCGGTTCGTCCCGGGCAGAAAGAACCAACTCCCAAAAGATGGTTTGGGGTTTCCCGTTGCGGTACAGCTGTTTTCAGAGAAATGTTGCAAATGGTTGCGACACAGTTGCGAAAGGCCGCCGTGCGTCTCGAGCGGTTTCAGAAAGTATCGCAGACGGCAAGATTTCTGAATAGCAGCATGGGAAGCCGCTTAAGCATGTATGACGCACTCCGTCCGCAACGGCATTGCACCCCCACGGTGTTTCCGTTGCACGTCCATTTTCGGCGAACGATGGGGGATAGAATTATACAATAAGGAGAATATAACTATGATTATACAAAAAATCATCGGGACCACTCATGACGGCATACCGGTGCACTGCTTTCAGATGGAAAACCAGAACGGAGCGTCCGTCACCGTGATGGATTACGGCTGCACGATCACATCGATTCTGGTGCCGGACCGGGACGGCAATCTGACGGATGTCTGCCTTGGCTACCGTACGGTGGCGGAATACGAGCGCAACAATGGCTATCTTGGTGCGGTGGTGGGACGCCATGCAAACCGCATCGAAAAGGGCGTTTTTACCCTGAATGGGTTGGAATACCATCTGGCGGTCAACGACGGGCCAAACCATCTGCACGGTGGCATTTGCGGCTTTGACAAGCGCGTCTGGGATGCAGCGATCGAAGGCGATTCCGTGTGTTTCCACCGCATGTCCCCGGATGGGGAGGAAGGCTACCCTGGCAACCTCGACGTGCGCGTCACCTATATCTTTACCGACGACAACCGCCTGCTTCTGCAATACCGGGCGGAAACGGACGCGGACACGGTGGTGAATCTGACGAACCACTGTTATTTCAACCTGTCTGGCGAGGGAAAGGGAACGGTTCGGAATCATATCCTTCGGATTCCGGCATCCTTTTTCACGGAAAATGATGAGAACTGCCTGCCCACAGGGACGATTCTTCCGGTCGAAGGCACACCGTTCGACTTCCGCAAAGGGAAGGAAATCGGACGCGACATCGACGCGGATTGTCCGCAGATCAAGAACGGCAAGGGTTATGACCACAACTTTATCCTCGACGGCGGCGATGGAGAAAAGACGGCCGCGGTGCTGTATGCGCCCGATACCGGAATTGAGTTGACGGTCAGCACAACCATGCCCGGCCTGCAGTTCTACAGCGGAAATGTGCTTGACGGCCCGGTTGGCAAATCCGGCGTGCCGTATGAACAGAATATGGGTCTCTGTCTGGAAACGCAGTACTTTCCCAATGCAATGCGATGCAGCAACTTCCCCTCCCCTGTTTTGAAGCGGGGAGAGGCATATGCACACAACACAGAATTTTCGTTTGGTATAAAATGAAAAAATTTATACAAAATGTATATAAAAACCTCTCTTTTTATCCCTGGTAATCGATAAAAATAGGTATACTGGCCGGCTTGTAAAACCATTCTCGTGGGATACAAGCCGGCTGTTTTGGGTTTAGAGGGCACTTCGGCTGTCATTCCCAAATGGAAAGAATGCCGACTGACGGCACCCTCTTTTATAGAAAGCGATGAGAGCAGCCTGCAACAGGAAGGGTTCTCCTGGTCAGCGGAATCGTCGATTGGAAGTTCGTTTGAATCCCATAGATAATTGGAAGGAAATGCTTGACAGTCATGGCCGTGTCCTCTATAATGTCAATTGTAAATCAGATAATAAAATAAAGTTGACAATTGGAGGACCTCCCATGAACAAGCTCAAAAAGACCCAAGATCTGGTACTTTGCGCGCTCTTTGCAGCGCTGACCGCCGTGCTTTCGCAAATTGCGATCCCGATTCAACCGGTTCCGATCAATCTGGCAACCTTTTCAGTATTCATGGCGGGAAGTGTGTTGGGCGCCAGGAGGGGTGCAATCAGCCAAGCGGTCTACGTATTGCTGGGCGCAGTAGGATTGCCGGTGTTTTCTTCGTTCACCGGCGGTATGGGTATCCTCTTCGGGCCGACAGGCGGATATATTTTTGGTTACATCGCGGCGGCGTGGCTGGTAGGGCTTTTGGCAGCCCATTGTCGTGAAAAAGCCTATTTGCTTATACTTGCCATGGTTGCGGGGCTGGCCCTTTGTTACCTGTTGGGAACTGCCTGGTACATCGTTATAACGCATACCGGGTTTGTAGAATCCCTGTTGCTCTGTGTAGTGCCATTCCTGCCGGGGGATGCGGCGAAAATTTTGGTGGCGGCCCTGTTGGCGCCCGTGCTGCGCAAGGCGCTGTCCCGCTCCGGCGCTGCCATGGCCGTATGATGGGAGGGACTGCGGTGCGGCTGCGGCCGCACCATGGACTTTGCATCCGCTATTTTACAGGAAAGGGTTACAGCCCCGCTTTCGTTGCAAATATGACGCGCCTGATTGATGCGCTGCACGCCGAACCGGAGACGGAGATCGAACTTGCAGACGGGGCAGATGTGCTCTGCGCCTGCTGCCCGCACAATCAAAACGGAAGATGCGAATCCTCCCCCAAGCCGTCCCGATATGACCTGGGTGTGTTGCGGCTCTGTGGGTTGAAAACCGGGGACCGGCTTCCGTGGTGGGAATTCCAGCAGCGTGTGGAGGAACAAATCCTGTCGGCGGACCTTTTAACGACCATATGCAGCGGTTGCCAATGGTTTCCAATCTGTGAAAAGCAGCAAAACGAAATGGATAATTTTTAGATTTATAACTTTAAGTATATTTATTTGGAAACGAATTGTATATAAGATTTTTAATATTACTATTAGTAAATTAGATAAACCTGAATATGTACAAAGGTCTATAAAAGAACAGCACCCCATCGGGCGTCCAACATTGTGGATGACCGATGGGGCGCTGTTTTTTCTGTCGGAATATCCTTACAGCTTTGCAACCTTTCTTGTACTTTTGGTCTATTTATGATAGACTCAATGTGGTCGATAGACAATAGACCGAAAGGAGGAGATTGCATTGAAAAAGATACAATTGGCCGAAGGGGAGGAAAAGTTCGCCGACCTGATCTGGGAGAACGAACCCATCGGCTCGGGAGAACTGGTACGCCTCGCCTGGGATACCTTGCAGTGGAAAAAATCCACCACCTATACGGTTTTGAAAAAGCTGTGCAGCCGTGGTCTGTTTCAAAACCGCGATGCGGTTGTCACATCGCTGGTGTCGAAGGAGGCGTATGACCAGGAACGGAGCAAGCAGTTTGTGTCAGAGGTGTTTGGAGGGTCGCTTCCCAAATTCCTGACCGCTTTTATGGGAGGGAAACCTCTCAGTCGGGAGCAGACGGATGAACTGCAGGCGCTGATCGACGCTTATAAGGAGGAATAGAGATGGAAGCGCTCTTCCTTTCGGTATTGAATATGAGTTTGGCCGCCGGTTATGTAATTTTGGCGGTGTTGATCCTACGCCTGTTTCTAAAGCGTGCGCCGAAAAGCCTTTCCTACGCACTGTGGAGCGTGGTATTCTTCCGGCTGGTCTGCCCGTTCCGGTTTGAGAGCGTGTTCAGCTTGCTTCCAAAACAGTACCCGGAGGTGACGCAGGAGATGGTTCGCACCGCGCCGCCGCTTTCCGCGATTCCGGCCCAGCTGTCCGGCAGTCCCAACGTGCCTGCGCCCGACCTGGCGATGAGCATCAATCCCATGCAGGTTTACGTTCTGATTGCGGCGATGGTGTGGCTGATGGGCGTTGCGGCAATGATGCTCTATGGAGCGGGTTCCTTTTGGCTACTAAAACGCCGCATGTCGCATGCCGCCTATTTGGAGGGGAATCTCTATGAGCTGGAAGGGCTGCAAACGCCCTTCGTGCTGGGAATCTTTCGCCCGAAGATTTACCTGCCCGCCGGATTGGGGGAGGAGGAACGGCGCTATGTGGTTTTGCATGAGCAAAGCCATATGCAGCGGTTGGACCATGTGGTCAAACCGCTGGCGTTTTTGGTTTTATGTGTCCACTGGTTCAATCCATTGTGTTGGGCGGCGTTTTTTCTGATGGCGAATGACATGGAACTATCCTGTGATGAGCGGGTCGTCCGTCGGCTGGGCGGCGATTTCAAAAAGGAATATGCGTCCTGCCTGCTGACGTTCGCCACAGGCAGGCATCTGTTAAACGGCCGTCCATTGGCATTTTCCGAGGGGAATGCCAAACAACGCATTAAAAATATTTTGCACTATCAGAAGCCTGCGCTTTGGGCGGTCATTCTCGCGGCGATTTTGCTGGTAACAGTCGGGTTTGGCCTGCTGAGCAGCCCACAGTCGCCCCGTGAAACCTTGCGCTGGATGCAAACACTGCGCGAGGACAAGGTGGAAAAAGTGGAGCTGGAGGTTCTTTCTGCGGAGGAATCGCAGCAATACCGTCTTTTTACTGCGCAGGAGATTCCAGGGATTATTCAACTACTTCGTGCGGGCAATGGAGACTACACCACGCAGACTGAGGATTTTGCGGGCAGCATCCAGACGCTGTATATCACGATGAAAAACGGGGAACGCCACACGGTGTCCAACCGGGGAAACCGCTATCTGACGATCGATGAAGAGGATTATACCGCGCCGTATGACTGGTTGAGCCGGTGGCATTACCAGGGAAATGCACCCCTGCCCGCCGGATTCCCCGGTACGCCTCTGGATGGATGGGCGCAGTCTGTGGCGTATGACCCGCAGGGTGGAGAATTGCAGTTCACCATCCCAGAAAAGCTGGATGACGGAACATACCTTTCCCTGCATGTGTCGGGCTCAATGGGGATGGGCGACTCCTCCACAAGCTGGCACGCCTTTGAGGAGGAAAGCGAGCAGAACCGCTGGACACCGGGAAAGACCTACCGCACTTCCGTTCTCACGAAGGCGATGCAAACGATAGAACTGGATGCGGCGATCTACCGGGAAGACGGGACGGCCCTTGCCCAGTCGCATTTGCAGATTCTCCCGGACGGTCACGTCGAGACGCTGACAGTTCCAGAGGCAACCAGGGAAGGCGGTCTGTCCTTCCCATATGCTATGGGCACGACCACTGCCGTGCTGGCGGACGGCAGTGCAGTTGACGTGGAACTGGTCATGACTGCGGGAAGGAAATGGGATTCGGGCGATCCCGACTTCCTGGCGGGGGGCTACTTACAAGAGGGCGACAATTATGTCGGACAATTTACCCTGCAAGTATTGCGCGGTGGGCAGGTCCTATCCAGTATCCCGGTCGATTTGGGGGAAGGGGAGGATATTTGCTTCTATGGCCCGGTTACCCTACAGTTTGCCGACTATAACGGCGACGGCGATCCGGAATTTGCGCTCGGAAGCTGGCTGTGGAGCGGCGGAAACAGTTATCATGTATATCGCATTGACCGCGCCGGTACAATCAGCCAGGTCGGACACATCGACCGCCACGATTCCCGTGAGCCGTCGCCCCTGCTGGAACTGGTCGAGGGCGGAGGCTTCAACGTCCGATGGTGGAATCAGGAGACGGGGGAATATGATGTCCATCCCTATAAGTGGGACGGGACTTCGTTCCAAATGGACGAAAAGGAATAAATTATTATAAATATACAAATGGTATAATTGAATTTGATCTTATACATGGGTTTGTATTCGTATTTTACCTTTATGTAAATCGGCCGTAGGCAGCGACTCCCATGCTTACGGCGGGATGCACGATGTCTTTCACAGACACGCAGTGTCGTTCTCGCGTGTGGCAATTTTCAGTGACAGCATCCAGCGCGTTTGTTTTCTTTTATGCGTTCTGGAACCATTCTCGGCGGCCACCATTTACATCTCTCTGGAACTGTCCATACTGCACCGCGGGGGAAGCCCGAAAGCAGCCTTTTGGAAGCTGATCTTTTCTGTCTAGGACACACAGTGGACATACAGTGTTTCTGTATCTACTGGCAGGTGCGCAGCGCCTTTTCGGGCCAACGATGATTTTCTTTACTGGTATGAAGCAAATCGGGAGCATGTACTTTCTGTCCGGCCAACGCTCAGCCCATTTCTAAAATAAAAACTTGGGGCTGGCTGTGCATGCAAACTTAGTTTGCTACCAGTTGGAGAGGTGGGAACGCTGCATAGCGCCCATGACCTTGGAACGCAGGTCGGGGAACTGCCTTTCCAGGTCTGCAATCAGCCCGGCAGTGTCCTGGCGGCTGGTCGCGCCATCGGCGGGACATGCGCTCTTTACGACGGGAAGGCCGCTACGCCGCGCAGCGGAACGGATGGCCGACTCCTCGGTGAAAATCAGGGGCCGGATCATCCAAAGGTCTTTACGGGAAAGATAGGTCTTTGGGGAAAAGCAAGACAGCGTGCCGCCATAAAAAAGATTCATAAAAAAGGTCTGTACCGCGTCGTCGAAGTGATGCCCCAGGGCGAGCTTGTTGCAGCCCGCCTCCTTTGCCATGTTGTGCAGGATTCCCCGCCGCATGCGTGCGCACAGGCTGCAGGGGTTTTTCTCTTTGCGCTCTTCAAAGATAATTTCCCCCAGCCGGGACCGCCGAACCCGATATTCCACGTCCAACGTCTCACATAGAGAAGCGATGGACGTGTAGTCCGTCTCCTTGCCGCCAAAACAGGGATCGACGGTCAGGGCGACCACTTCAAACGGTTGCGGGTAATATTCCCGCAGCCGTGCCAATGCGCACAGAAGCACCAATGAGTCCTTTCCGCCCGATACCCCTACCGCGATCCGGTCTCCGGACTCAACCATCTCATACCGCTCCATTGCAGCGCGCATCTCTCCCATAATTTTTTGCATAACCGTTCCTCCGTTCCCAGCAAACCGGCGTAAATTTTTCCATATATAATGTATAAGCAAGAAGGCCATATCGATTTAGCGTTATTATACAGGATAGGAGGAGAAAAGGGAAGGCTGCAAAATTTATATGATATATTTTTAACAAATGAAACGACGGGAGAGGCTGAGGGAGATAATCAGCCAAAAAGGGGAGAAAACAGAAGCTTTTACCAAAGTAAATTAAAATTTTCGATTTTGTCTCTTGACACGGCGCATCCGGTGTGGTAAGATCAGTACTGCACTGTGGGAAGCGCTGTGTCCGCATGGGCAAAAACAGCGGTTCCGGGTAGAGCCTATCCCTGAGATGCCGGGAATGATGCGGCGCTTCAGGGATAGGCTCGGGAATTTTGAAACAGATATTGGAGGTAAAAGCTATGTCCACTTATATGCCCAAGGCCGGCGAAGTCGACCGCAAGTGGTATGTGATTGACGCTGCGGGGAAGCCGCTGGGCCGCGTTGCTGCTCAGGCTGCCGTTCTGCTGCGCGGCAAGCACAAGCCGACCTTTGCTCCCCATGTTGACTGCGGGGATCATGTCATCATCATCAACTGCGCACAGGCAGTTCTCACCGGCAAGAAGCTGGAGAATAAGTACTACTACCGTCACACCGGTTATATCGGCCATCTGAAGGCGGTCCGGTACGACACCCTCATGGAACAGCGTCCGACCAAGGCGATGGAACTGGCTGTCAAAGGCATGGTTCCGGATACCACCATCGGCCGCGCTGCATTGACCAGACTGCGTTTGTTCGACGGCGCTGAGCACAAGCACGCCGCCCAGAAGCCCGCAGCCTGGGAGTTATAAGGGAGGGACTGAACTATGTACGAGAAAGCGCCTTATTTTTACGGAACCGGCAGAAGAAAGAGCTCCGTCGCCCGTGTGCGCCTGTACCAGGGCACCGGCAAGGTGACCATCAATGATCGTGACATCGACGATTATTTCGGCCTCGAGACCCTCAAGCTGATCGTGCGTCAGCCGCTGGTGCTCACCGAGACCAACGAGAAGTTTGACGTTGTTTGCCGCGTGGCAGGCGGCGGCGTCACCGGCCAGGCCGGTGCAATCCGCCACGGCATCGCTCGCGCACTGCTGCAGTACGATACCGAGAACCTCCGCACGCCTTTGAAGAGAGCCGGGTTCCTGACCCGCGACCCGAGAATGAAGGAACGCAAGAAGTACGGCCTGAAAGCTGCACGTCGTGCGCCGCAGTTCTCCAAGAGATAATTGCCTGGACAAAACGAATCAAAACAGATCAAAAACCCCGGAACCATGCGGTTTCCGGGGTTTTTCTATGTCCAAATTTTTTGATTTGGTCTGTCTGATTTTGGAAGGATTTGATGTGTCCTGACCTGGTTTTTCTTGATTAAAAATGGGGCAGCCGAAGGCGAAAAACGAGCTGATTTTCCTCCGACGATTTTATTCTGCCTATGAATATTTATTCATAGGCTTGAGTAGGGATTGCTTTTATACAGGATAGCCGGATTTGTCAGAATCTGACCAAACCGAATATAGTTTATCATATCTTTCCCATAGTGCTTCTGTTTTCTTGCAGTGAGTAGATGGTCATACATTTGCAGCGCTTCTTTTTTACATATATAAAACTGCATAGGTAAAGCCCAGATTTTCTTCATCGCTCTTGCCGCAAAGCCCGTCAATCGGCGTTTTGTTAATCAGATTTTCCGGCAACGCCAGTGCGCGTCCAAGTTCTTTTACTTCTGAAACCGTGAGGCGAGAGCATGGGCCGAAATCGCCTGCACCGTCACCGTATCGGGTGGCATATCCAACCCAGTCTTCAGAAAGATTACAGGTGTTGGCGACTCGGCCATTATTCGATTGACTGACCGCATATAGGGTTGCCATACGGATCCTCGCCGGAAGATTGGTTTGGGTTTGACTTGTAATAGACATCTCTTCCGGCAAGTTATTCAAAATACCATCCACAGCTTCTTTGATGTTAACGGTAAAGTATTTGATTTTAAGGTGCTCTGCCAGCTGCTTGGCACAATCGATATTGTGTTGCTCTCCGCAGGGCATTAAACTACCGATTACCCGATCTTTTCCAAGAGCCTCCACGCAAAGAGCGGTCACAATAGAACAATCCTTTCCGCCGGAAATTCCTACAACCGCATTGCAGCCCTCTCCGTTTTGCTTAAAAAGTTTTGTATTCAAGTGATACATTCAGTTCTCACTTTTTCAGCATGAAACATGACTTTCACCTTGTGATCTTAAGAGTAAATCTTAATGATGTTCTGCGCAGCATCTCTTTTTGAAATGCAGTTATCCATAGCATATTTTTCTATGTAGTGATGGGCATCCGGCTCGACCATTTTTAACTCGCTGATCAACAGGCACTTCGCTCGGTTTACAATGCGAATTTCTTCCATTCGTTCTTCTATCGAAAGTGTCTTTTGCTCGAGCTTTCGTAAGCGTTCCCGGGCGCTTGCCATCCAGCTTAAAGCCTGGGCCAATGCAGCACGGGATGTGGGCTTGGGTAAGGCAAATATCCCGTGATCTACCACTTTATCATATACTTCAGAATAAACATCGTTTCTGACAAGCATCAGGACAACTGTTGTTTGTGAACGGCAGCAGTCAACAGCGAAACGGATGCCGGATTCATCGGGTAAAGGAAGATTGATTATAATAAAATCAAAAGATCGTTCTGTCAAGCATCGTTTGGCTTCGCTTGCGCTTGCAGTAATGTGTGTAGGCTGATATCCGGAAGGAGGGAGTAATTCAGCAAATGCCGTATTGAATTTTTCAGAACAGGAAACCACAAGCACACTGTAAATCCGTTCTTTCAATCTCATATACATCCCTCTTTAACAAAATCTCATTGCTGATTGCAATAAATCTCTAAAATGGCCTCTGGTATGTGGGCGCGGATAAATTCACTCTGCCGGGCCTGCTCACAGGCTTTCTCAAGTGTATCCGGTATTCTCTGAAGTTCGTTCAGAATGTCGGGGTGCGCATTATAGAGGTTATAGTCCACTGCTCCCGGCAGCTCCAGCCGGTTCTGAATTCCGTATAATCCGGCATAGATCATAAGAGCAAACGCAAGATACGGATTGGCCGTCGGATCCGGGGAACGCAGTTCGGCTCGTTTGTATTCGCCCATTGCCGCCGGAATCCGGACAAGCTGGCTTCTGTTTTCACTTGACCAGGAGACATACCGGGGGGCTTTATCGCGCCCGAACCGCAGATAGGAAGTGGAAACGGGATTCAGAAACGCCGTCATTTCTGCCGCCTTGCTTAAAATTCCGGCAATCACATAGGGCAGCTGATCCGAGCCATCCGCAGTCTTGACGGATATATTGATATGAAAACCATTACCCGGCTGATTTTCCATCGGCTTCGGAGAGAAGTCGGCGTGAAGACCGTTTCGTCGGGCCACTGTTTTTACAACCGTCTGAAAGGTCATCACATTATCTGCCGCGGTAAGGGGATCGGAATACCGGAAGTCAATTTCATTCTGTCCCGGTCCTTCTTCGTGATGGGAACTTTCTGGGCGGATTCCCATCTGCTCCAAGGTCAGACAGATTTCCCTGCGGACATTTTCGCCTCTGTCCTCCGGTGCGATATCCATATAACTGGCTTCATCATAAGGCTCGCTGGTCGGCTTGCCGTTTTGGTCTAAAATGAACAGATAAAACTCCTGTTCTGCTCCGAAATAAAAAGAAACACCTGCTTTTTCTGCTTCTTGAATTGCCTGTTTGAGAAGGTTTCGGGTGTCACATTCATAGGTATCGCCGGACGGATAGGTGATATTGCTGAACATACGGACAACTTTGCCATGTTCCGGACGCCACGGCAGTACAGACAGCGTCTCGCTCTCCGGTTTCAAGAAAAGGTCGGAATGGGTTTCGTCTCCGAAGCCTTTTATAGAAGAAGCGTCAAATGCAATTCCATGTTCAAAAGCCCGAGGCAGCTCCTCTGGCATAATCGAAATGTTTTTTTGTTTTCCAAAAACATCGCAGAAGGCTAAGCGGATAAATTTCACATCATCCTCCTGGATATACTGCATGACCTCTTCTCTTGAATATTTCATGACGATACCTGCTTTCTTTTAATTTGCTACATACATTTGCTTGTATGGATTTTTGCTGTCCGGCGTAACAATCGTAAATGGCGAGTGCAATATAGCCGGGCTGTCATAGCCAAACAGCCTGCAATATTCGGTCAAATCTTTTTTGATCAGTTCCAAGTCAGCCGAAGCAGCCGCCCGCACACAGACATTATCAGGGAACACAATATCATCTGTGCTTCCGCGTAGAAAAACTTTTCCTCCATGCATTCCGGTGCAGGGGAAATTGCCGACCATTCTTCGGCCGGTTTCTTGGATGTTCAAAACAACAATAATTCCTCCGGCCTGATATTCCCCTAAAAAGCTTCCGGCGGTTCCGCCGATAATCATAACCGGAACCTTATCTTTATACTCTTTCATGTGAATTCCTGCGCGGTAACCGGCGTTGCCCTTCACATAAATTTTCCCACCGCGCATTGCGTATCCTGCGGCATCACCGATGTTTCCGTGAATCAGAATGGTTCCTTCGTTCATCGTATCCCCAACGGCATCCTGCGCATTGGAATTTACCACAATGGAAGCGCCGTTAAGATAAGCACCGAGAGCATTGCCCGGGATTCCGTCTATGGTGATGCTTTTTTCATTCATACCGGCAGCGATGAACCGCTGTCCGCAGCAACCGACAACCTGGTATTCGGTATCCGTCTGGCGAAGCTGCTGATTCAGCGCTTTGAAATCCATTCCAGTTGCATTTAATAACATTTTATTATACCGCCTTTCCGAATTTTTCTCTACGGCTTTCTGTTGAAAATGCCAGAAAAGTCGGATTTTCTCTCAATAAATCAAAATCAACGGTATCGAGGGGCGTTTGATTGCGGATCAAGGAGGTGTAAATCCCGCCGCGCCCGACTTCTCCAACAAGAATATATCCTTTTAACAGCCCGTCCCGGACAAAGAATTTCTTTGCAGCAGTGTCTGAAATCTGCTGATATACAGTGCCGCCGTCTTTTTCAGAGAGATAACTGCCGGCTGTCATCACATGAAGTCCAAAAAAGCCAATGGAATTCATAGGAATCGCCTGGTTAAAAGATGATGTGCCGCCCGCCATGTTGATTCCTGCGGCGTGCCCCTGCATATAGGCGTTGGGGAGCAGGGCCAACACGCGGTTTGCACCGAGAGAACGATCAAAGCCTTCCGTACAGTCACCGGCAGCATAAATTTGCGGAACGCTGGTTTGCATGGACTCGTCAACTACGATGCCGCGTCCTACATTTCCTCCGATGTCTGCCATCAAAGAAGTGTTCGGCCGCACGCCTACCGCCGTAACCAAAATATCAAAATCTATGTTTTTCCCATTGGCCATGATCGCTCTGTTTCCAGCAAAACGGGACACGCTGTTTGTCATCAGAAATTCAATACCGTTTGCTTCCAGATGTTTTTGTACGATGGGTGCGGTATTTTCATCCAGAATGCTGGAAAGGACTTTATCCGCCAGATCGCAAACCGTTATTTTACCGACGCGGCCATGCAGACCTTCCGCACATTTCAGCCCGATTAGTCCCGCTCCGATGATGAGCACGCGGGAATCCTGAGAAATTGCTTGTTCCAGCGCCAGAGTATCGTCCAGCGTCATAAAAGAAAAGTGATTGCTGACAGTTTCAATTCCTTCAAACCAAGGAGTAAACGGAGAGGAACCGGTAGCGATACACAGCGAGGTATAGGGCAAAACTGTTCCGTCTGAAAGCGTGACCTGCTCATTCTCCGGATCAATTTTTGCGGCGGATTTTCCGTAAAGTACCTCGCATCCATTGTCCTTATAAAAATTAGGAGAACGATAATTCATCCGTTCCAGATTGGTTTTGCCTTCCAGATAATAGGAAATCAAAGGGCGGCAATATACGGGATGGTTTTCTTTGGAAATTACAGTAATCTTACTTTCCTTGTCCATGCTGCGGATTCCCTCCATACATCCGGCAGCGGCAATCCCATTGCCGATAATCACATACTGTTTCATCTTATCACCTCTCCTCATATACAATGGCCCGGTTGGGGCAGCCTTTTACACAGGCTGGCTCGCCGCAGGAATTTTCCAGACAGAGCTCGCATTTCTGAGCTGTACCGTGTTCGGAAAGAGATAGTGCACCGTAGGGACACACCAAAATGCAGCTCAGACAGCCAACACATTTGTTTCGATCAATACAGGTTCTGCCATCCTCGATGTGCAGAGCGCCGGAAATACAGCTTTTCACACAGAGGGGATCTTCGCAATGGCGGCAGGAAACTGCAAAATGAATGCTGTCATCGCCGTCTACGGAAATCCGCGGGAAAATCTTTTTCCCTTTTAATGCTTTTGCCATGTCGGACAAACCTGAATTGGCAAAAGCGCAATTATATTCACACAAGTGGCAGCCAATGCACCACTCTTCATTTACATATACCCGTTTCATTTTACGCACCTCTTATTCGCCTGCATGGGAGATGCCGAGAATCTCCAGTTCTTTGTCTGTAAGACCGATTCCGCGAAGCATCAGACGATTTCCGCGCAGAGCTTCAATGGAGTTAATTCCCATGCCGCCCATCAGTTCTTTGATTTCATGCATCCATGCGGTCATAAGATTAACCAGACGCTCGCTTCCGATTTCGGGATTGAGCCGCTTTACAAGTTCCGGTCGTTGGGTCGCAATGCCCCAGTTACACTTTCCGGTCTGACAAGTCCTGCAAAGGTGGCATCCCAGCGCCAGCAGGGCGGCAGTGGCAACATAGCAGGCATCTGCGCCCAGAGCGATTGCTTTTACCACGTCTGCAGAACTGCGGATACTGCCGCCCACAACAATGGACACATTATTCCGGATTCCTTCATCTCGCAGGCGTTTGTCCACCGAAGCAAGAGCCAATTCGATGGGGATACCCACATTGTCTCGGATTCTGGTGGGAGCGGCCCCGGTACCGCCGCGGAAGCCGTCGATAGCGATTATATCTGCACCGCTTCGGGCAATACCGCTTGCAATGGCGGCGATATTGTGAACGGCCGCAACCTTGACGATGACAGGCTTTTTATATTCGGTTGCTTCTTTTAAGGAGAAGACAAGCTGTCTGAGATCTTCAATGGAATAAATGTCGTGATGAGGCGCCGGTGAAATTGCGTCGGAGCCTTCCGGAATCATACGGGTGCGGGATACATCTCCGACGATTTTGGCACCCGGAAGATGACCACCGATTCCCGGCTTTGCGCCCTGACCCATTTTGATTTCAATGGCAGCACCGGCCTCCAGATAATCCTTGTATACACCGAACCGTCCAGAAGCCACCTGAACGATGGTATTGTCCCCGTAGCAGTAGAAATCCTCATGCAGGCCGCCTTCGCCCGTATTATAAAGGATACCGAGTTTCTTGGCGGCGGTTGCCAGTGACTTATGGGCGTTATAGCTGATGGAACCGTAACTCATGGCGGAGAACATGACCGGCATGGAAAGCTCCAGTTGAGGATCCAACTTACAGATGATTTTTCCGTTTTCGTCCTTCTCAATCTTTTCCGGCTTTTTGCCGAGAAACACTTTGGTTTCCATCGGCTCCCGGAGCGGGTCGATAGACGGATTAGTCACCTGAGAGGCGTTAATCAGAATTTTATCCCAATAAACAGGCATGGGTTTGGGATTCCCCATAGAGGATAATAGAACGCCTCCGCTGCCTGCCTGCTTGTAAATTTCCTTGATGCTATCCTCCTGCCAGTTGGCGTTTTCCCGTAGCCGGCAATCGCTTTTGACAATTCTCAACGCTCTTGTAGGACACAGGGAAACACAGCGCTGGCAGTTTACACACATTGATTCATCTGACAGCATAATTTTTCGATCTGCATCATAATGATGGACTTCATTTGCACACTGCCGCTCACAAACACGGCAGGTGATACACCTATTTTCATTCCGGATAACCTCAAATTCCGGATAGATAAATTCAATTCCCATTAGAATGCACCGTCCTTTACTTTTACAATCACCGCTTCGCCGCCTGCGGGAGCCTGGATGTTTTGAGCGTCCGGTTCCATAATCCGGATCGCCGCTTCCTCGCTGGCGATAAATACTTTGTCATCCTTCTCTCCGATTACCATGGAGCGGAGCTTCAGGCGGTCATTGAGGGCCATGAGTCCACCGTTAAATCCAAATACAATGGAAAACGGGCCGGTAATCAAAAGGCTGGGAAATACAGTGCGCAGATATTTAAGGCGTTCTCGTTCCTCTTTATCGGTTTTCGAGGAGATTGTGCTCCAGAAGGGCGCTGCAATCACATTGGCAGCCTCCTGCAAAGACAACTTTTGCCTGCGGAGCAGGTAATCCATAATATAGGTGATGACCTCTGTATCGGTTTGCAGCGTGCATTGATAGCCGAACATTTCGATAAACCGGCGGTTGGCATCATAAGAAGAAATTTCCCCATTATGAACAATGGAATAATCCAGCAAAGTAAACGGGTGCGCACCGCCCCACCAACCTGGGGTGTTGGTGGGATACCGGCCGTGAGCTGTCCAGGAATAACCCTCGTACTCATCCAGCTTATAGAATACACCAACATCCTCCGGGAAGCCTACCGCCTTGAAGGCACCCATATTTTTACCGCTGGAAAACACATATGCTCCTGGCATTTCGGTGTTGATTTTCATGACTGTTCTGGCAACAAACTCTTTCTCGTCCAACTGCAGGGAAGCCAGAACAGATTGCAGCGGTGACACAAAATACCGCCATATAATCGGTTCATCTGTGATCGCAGGGATCTTGCGGGTGGGAAGAATCTCAGACTGCACAATTTCAAAACGTTCTTTCAGAAATTGTTCACAGCTTTTGCGTGTGGCACGCTCGTCAAAAAACATATGTAAAGCATAAAACTCCCGATATTCCGGATAAATACCATATGCTGCAAACCCGCCGCCAAGACCATTGGAACGGTCATGCATTGGCTTCATCGAATCTACGATTTTTTCTCCGGTCATTTTTTCACCACTCTTAGAGATGACTGCGGCAATGGCACAACCAGAGGGAATTCGCACTTGACCTTCAATCGTATTCATAACATCTGCTTTCCTTTCTTGCATTTGGATAAAAGAAAAGGCGCTCATTTTGGCATAGATAGTATCTATACCAAAATGAACGCCTTTGCTCATTCGGTTAATATAATACCTCAC